>CAZWRD010000040.1:0-22530 GCA_964636105.1 uncultured Bacteroides sp. | reverse complement strand
CACGTCAGGAACGTTACGACAAACAAATGAAAGAGTTGATAGGTGTGGATCCTGAAGGAAAAACTTCAGAAGAAAAAGTAGCGATTACCCGTGCTTATCGCGAAGATCGTTACGAACAACTACTTGATGCTGTTTATGCTCGCCGTGGATGGAACAAAAACGGAGTACCAAAAATTGAACACTTAAAGAATCTGGGAATGGATCTTCCTGAATTGCTTGAAGTTGTAGCTCCTTTGCAATAGTATTTAAAAAAATAAAGCCTCAACCTGACAGTTTTTTAACAGCTGTCAGGTTTTTTTTAGTTTGTATTTTTAAAGAGAAATAAAGAAATAATCAACATGGTGAATAAAAAACGGAGTTATATTTTTTTATAAACAGATGTATTTGTGTAATATGGAAAAATTATTAAATGTTCTTTATTTTGCTGAAATATATGTAATTGTAAATGATTATTTGATAGCAACAAGACCAAGAAAAAAATGAAAACTAGATTAAAATGGTGGACATATTTAATAGTCCTATTACCAATGACTTTTGGGATATGGCTTATTTCGAAATTATCATTAGAAACTCAAATTGAAAGATTTAATAAAGATCCTTTTGGAAATATACTTGCAGGTCTTATTATATTTGTTGTTTTTTTTGGCTGCCCATTAGTCTTTTCACAATTTTTTAAAACTGTCAAGATAGTGGATAATAAAATATTACTTGTTCATTATCCATTTCGCCTACATACCAAAAATTATCAAATTCAGAATATTATTAAAATTAAAGATATTGAACAAATATATGGATTTGGAAGCACTATGAATGGAATGGAAATTACATTTAAAAACAGTATAACTTTTTCTTTTGATTCAAGATTTATGACAAATTATTATGAAATTGAAAAGATTATAAAAAAAGAAACCTTATCTATTAACTTACATTAGTAAAGCCCATATCCGCTCCAAAAAAAATCCAATTAAGCAGAAACGCTAGAGCTATTTTTGTTTATTATTCACTAAAGCTTTGTTAATAAAATAAATCTTAGGTAAACCTATTACCAGTAATTTTGCTACTTTATTCCAATTCGGCCTGATTTGCAGGCTTAATCTTCCACAGTTTTTAATGCATAATAATTAGCTTCAAATACATTATGATTTTGTATTTTTGTATCCTAAATTTTGTTAAATGAGAAAACAAGTAGATTTTCTGGTAATAGGTTCGGGTATAGCAGGATTAAGTTTTGCACTTAAGGTAGCTGATCACGGCAAAGTGTGCATTATAACAAAAGCCAATGCTGACGAAGGTTCTACTAAATACGCTCAGGGCGGTATTGCGGCTGTTATGTACACTCCTGACACCTATGAAAAACATATTGCAGATACCATGAGAGCTGGCGATGAGCTTTCGGATATAAATATTGTTCGTATCACTATTACCGAGTCAACCGACCGTGTGAAAGAACTCATTAATTGGGGTGCAAATTTCGATAAAAATGCTGCTGGACAATACGATTTGGCCAAAGAAGGAGGACATTCTGAATACCGTGTTTTACATCATAAAGACAATACCGGCAACGAAATTGAGCGTGCTTTACTCGAAAACGTTAAAAATCACCCTAATATCGAAATGCTCGAAAATCATTTTACTGTCGATATTATTACACAACATCATTTGGGTATTGAAGTAAACAGACGTAACAATGATATAAAATGCTTTGGTGCTTACGTATTAAACGAAAGTAATCAGGAAATTCATACTTATCTTTCTAAGGTAACTTTAATAGCTACTGGCGGCAACGGAAATGTTTACAATACAACTACAAATCCTGTGATTTCTACAGGTGATGGAATATCAATGGTTTACAGAGCCAAAGGCAAGGTTGAAAACATGGAGTTTGTTCAGTTTCACCCAACTTCATTATACAATCCCAACGAAAAACCATCGTTTTTAATTACCGAAGCATTAAGAGGATCGGGAGCCATTTTGAAAACTCAGGATGGCAAAGAATTTATGCAAAAGTATGACGAAAGAGGTTCACTTGCTTCACGCGATATTGTTGCAAGAGCTATCGACAGCGAAATGAAGAAAAACGGTTGGGATTATGTATATCTGGATGCACGCCATATTGAAAAAAGCAAATTAATTGACCATTTTCCCACAATTTATGCCAAATGCCTCAGCATAGGTATTGATATTACCCGCGATATGATACCTGTAGTGCCATCGGCACATTACAACTGTGGTGGTATAAAAGTTGACGAATGGGCACGTAGTTCAATTCAAAATCTTTATGCTTCAGGCGAATGTGCTTCAACTGGTTTGCATGGTGCTAACAGGCTGGCTTCTAATTCTCTTCTGGAATCTTTAGTGTTTTCGCATAGAGCCAGTATTGATGCTTTGAAAAAAATAAACAGCATTGAATATTGCATCGAAATACCCGACTGGAATGCTGAAGGTATGGTGCTGAACGAAGAAATGGTATTAATTACCCAATCTTTAAAAGAATTGCAATTAATCATGTCGAATTACGTTGGAATTGTTCGTTCCAATTTACGTTTAAAAAGAGCTTTCGACCGTTTGGAATTGCTTTATAATGAAACAGAAGAACTTTATGATAAATCGATATTAACCGTTAAACTTTGCGAACTTCGCAATTTAATAAATATTGGCTATTTGATTATAAAAATGGCACAAGATCGCAAAGAGAGTATAGGATTACATTATTCAATAGATTATCAACGCAGAAAAAATTAATTCATTTAATCAGTTAATTATAATGAGAACATTTGCAGTAGTATTATCAGGATGCGGTGTTTACGATGGTACCGAAATCCATGAAGCCGTTTTAACGCTTTTAGCAATCGACAGAAATAATTGCACATATCAAATATTTGCACCCAACATCGAACAATATCATGTTATCAATCATTCAACTGGCGAAATAAGTAACGAAAAGCGCAATGTTTTGGTAGAATCAGCACGTATAGCCCGTGGAAATATTAAAACATTATCAGATTTTAATGCAGCGGATTATGATGCCCTAATTTTCCCTGGCGGTTTTGGAGCTGCCAAAAATCTTTCCAACTTTGCTTTTAAAGGTGGTGATTGTGAGGTAAATAATGATGTTGAAAAGGCTGTTAAAGCGATGGTTGAAGCCAATAAACCTGTTGGGGCTTTGTGTATTGCACCCGCAATAATTGCCAGCATTCTCAAAAATGTGGATGTAACCATAGGTAATGATGCCGATACAGCCAAAAATGTTGAAAAAACCGGAGCTCATCACATAGTTTCTAATCATGCAGAAGTGGTGAAAGACAGCAAACTAAAAGTGTTTTCAACACCTTGTTATATGTTAGATGCAACCATATCGCAAATAGCTGATGGTGCCGATAATATTGTAAAAGCCATGATTAATGCCATGTAAATAATCACAAATATAATCTTTTCAAATTTGAAAAAGATCAAATATCTTATCGTTTTTTTTAGTTTCATTACTTTTTGTCTGCTGACAATGTTTTCTAATATTGTCTGGTCGCAAACCAACGATTATGCTTTTGTAAGAGATAATAATATTGTTGTAAAAGACAGTTTAGGAAATTTATTTCAGTTTCCGTTTGCCGGAGGAATGAGCAATTGCCAGTTTTCGGGTATAGATTTAAATCAGGATGGAATAAAAGATTTGGTAGTTTTCGATAAAATCGGAAACAAATTATCCTGTTTCCTTAATTTGGGAATTACTGATTCTGTAAGATATTTATTTGCACCTGAATATTCAATATTGTTTCCCGAAATTAAAAGCTGGATACAACTAATTGATTACAATTATGATGGAAAAGAAGATATTTTTACATATTCGAATGGTGGCATTAAAGTTTATAAAAATACAACAACTAATACACTTTCATTTTTATTGGTTAAAGAACCTTTATTTTCTTCATATAATGGTAATTATACAAATCTTTTCTGTTTATCTGAAGATTTTCCAGCAATAAGTGATATTGATAACGATGGCGACAAAGATATTCTAAACTTTTGGGTTTTGGGTAAGTTTGTTAATTATCATAAAAATCTGAGTATTGAAAAATTTGGTATCCCCGATTCGCTGGATTTTCAGTTGGATGATGAAAGTTGGGGCTGCTTTGCCGAAGATGAAGGTTCTAATGTATTATTGCTCGATACTTGCTTAAATGGAAGTAAAGCCTTGCAGAAAAAAGGCATCAAACATTCAGGTTCTACATTATTGGCTGAAGATTTTAATGGTGATGGTTTAAAAGATTTGGTAATAGGAGATGTGGACTATGCCAATCTGATAAAACTAACCAACAGTGGTACGCTAACAAAAGCCAAAATGCTTTCGCAGGACACTTTGTTTCCCACTACAAACAAACCCATTAATTTGTATTCATTTCCTTTAGCCAGCTTTATCGATGTAAACAATGATGGCAAAAAAGATTTATTGGTTTCAAGTTTCGATCCGGGTTTAACTACAGCAGAATCTTTTAAGAGCAGTTGGTTTTATAAAAATATCGGTACCAATACATTGCCAGCTTTTCAATTTCAACAGCCTGATTTTCTTCAAAGCCAAATGCTCGATTTTGGCACAGGAGCTTATCCTGTTTTATTTGATATTGATAATGATGGATTGAAAGATTTATTTGTCGGAAATATCGGGTACAGAGATACTTCTTATATGCAAGGAGGTTTTTTGCAATCAGTTTTTGTATCTAAAATTGCTTATTTTAAAAATGAAGGTAGCATCACAAATCCGGTTTTCAAACTTCAAACACGCGATTTTGCCAATATTTCTGCATTACATTTGCTTGCAGTTTTTCCAACATTTGCTGATATAAACAATGACGGTAAAGCCGAAATGATAATTGGAAATTCAGATGGCAAACTCCTGCTTTTTATTAATAATTCAAGTGTTTCAAATCCGGTTTTTACATTATCTCAATCTAATTATCAGAGTATTGACGTAGGCGAATTTAGCACTCCACAACTTTTCGATTTGAATAAAGACGGACTTTTTGATTTGATAATCGGCGAACGTCAGAATTTCTGGAAAGATGCATCAAACAATATTATAGCCCGCAAAGGCAATTTGAACTATTATAAAAATACGGGAAGTACCACAAATCCGATATTTACATTAATTACTGATAGTTTGGGTGGTGTTGATATCACAAATTATGATTTATCAAATTATGGATACAGTACTCCTTGTTTTTTTAGAACTTCTTTAGGCGAAACTCGCTTATTTACAGGAAATGAGGATGGCAAAGTCTTGTATTTCAAAAATATTGATAATAATCTAAATGCTGATTTTTTATTGGCAGATACATTAAAATATATTCAATCAACATCAAAACACAAAATTGCAGAAGGTTCAAGAACAGCGATTGCAATTGCTGATATCAATAACGATAATTTTTTGGATGTTTTAGTAGCCAATGCTGCCGGCGGAATTTCTTTTTACAAAGGTAGCCCTTTAAATACAGATATTCACAACGAAATACATAATGAATTTGTTGATTTTGATGTATATCCTATACCTTGTAATCAATTATTTAAAATTGATAATAAAAATAAAAGTATTAGAATTATATCAGTTAGACTTTATAATATATTTGGACAACATATTTATGAGCAAAAAACAAATCAAATTGAGGATATTTTTATTAATTCAAAGGATATAAATCAAGGATTTTATTCTTGTATTATTTATTATTTATCTGATAATAATGATAATGTGAGGAGTGTTGCTAAAAAAATAATAATAAATCATTAAATTTATTTACGATAGGCAACGCATTAATATATAAATATGTCTTAGCTTTGCAGTTCAATTTAAAAAAAACAATTAATTCAATATATAAATGAAAAAACTAAATCTCTTTGTTTTAATATTCTTTGTGATAATAACAAAAATTTCTTTTTCACAAGATGCACAAAATAAGCCAGGTAACGATTATTGGGGCACGTTTTGTTTGGTTTCTTATACCGTAAATGATACCAATTATTTTAAAGTTGATTTAAGTCAACTTTCATCAGAATTTGAAAAAGTTTATTTCAAAAATTATTTTCTCGAACAAGATGTATTCAGCACAAGAATAACATTGTATAATATTAATGAAAATGCTGCAATGATTGCTGTACCAAAGAAATACAAAATAGATGATTTTCGTCATTTTATGGCTGATATGAAAAAGATGACTTTTACTGCCAATTTTAATTGGAACTCAACTCAAAAAAGCGATTATTTATTAAATCATAAAGAAAAATAATCATGAAAAAATTATTTATTTTTACCATAAGTATATATGTCTTAATTCTTTCAACAAATATTACATTAGGACAAGGAATAAGTTGTAATGGCGCTGCTCCGTTTTGTTCAGGAACAAATTATAATTTCCCTGCAGGAGTAAACGCACCAGCTGCCCCACCAAGTGGTTCTCCAGGACCAAATTATGGCTGTTTGGGTACTCAACCAAATGCAGCATGGTATTATATGCAGGTTGGTTCTTCAGGAAATATCGAACTTCACATTCAGGGAACAAATAACAATGATGTTGATTTTTGTTGTTGGGGTCCATTTACAAATCAAACTGCACCTTGTTTAGCAGGTTTAACAGCAGGCAGTCCTACTCCTTCTCACTGGGCACCAGGGCCTTCGCCAAATTACCCATCAGCCAATATGGTAGATTGTAGTTATAATTCTAGTTTTGAAGAATGGTGTTATATTCCAAATGGCGTTAGTGGCACATATTATATTTTGTTAATTACCAATTTTTCTAATCAGGCTCAAAATATTATTTTTTCTCAAACCAATGCAGGTCAGGCTGGTGCAGGTACAACCAATTGCGGTATTTTACCTCCAACAACATCCAATAATGGTCCAATTTGCGAAGGCGATACATTAAAACTTTTCGCAACTACCATTGCCAATGCTCAATATTTCTGGTCAGGACCAAATAATTTTTCTTCAACTTTACAAAATCCTAAAATCCCAAATGCAAGTATTGCAAATGCGGGTGATTATTATGTTGTAATTATGGTTGGAACTCAAATTAGTCCTGAAGATACGACAGTAGCTGTTATTCATCCAAAACCAGTTGTAACTGCAACTGCTGATACCATTTGTATTGGTCAAGCTGCATCCATTTTGGCTTCAGGGGCAAATACTTATGCTTGGAGTCCGGGGGGAACTTCAAATCCATTGAATGTAAGTCCATCCGTTTCTACAAACTACACTGTAATTGGAACAACAACACATGGATGTAAAGATACAACCACAACATTTATAACAGTAAATCCAAAACCAGTAGTTACCGCTACAAGTGCTGCAATATGTGCTTTAGATTCAGCTACAATTACCGCAAGTGGTGCTGCAACTTATTTATGGAGTAATGGGTTTAATACGCCTCAAATAAAGGTAAGCCCAGCTTTAACTACAACATATTCAGTAATTGGAACAAGTGCACAGAATTGTGTTGATTCCACTACTTCAACTGTTACAATTAATCCAAACCCAAATATAAATATTAATGATGTAGAAATATGCGCTGGAAAAACTGCACAATTGAATGTTTTAAATGGTTCTTCTAGCAATACTTATCAATGGAGTAACGGAAGTACTGGTGATGTAATTTCGATTTCTCCACCTGCAACCACTTTGTTTTGGGTTAATGCTACTGATGTTAATGGCTGTAAAGATTCTGATTCAGCATATGTAACAATACATCCATTACCTATTGCTCAGTTTATGGCCGATCCAAATAAAACAACAACAGAGAATCCTACTATCAATTTTGTAGATCAATCTACCAATGCCGATATCTGGAAGTGGACTTTTGGAGAATCTTTTTCGCCAACAAATACATCAACACTTCAATCGCCTTCGCATACATATAATGGGGTAGGAGAGTATATTGTGTGGCAATTTGTACAATCTGCTTTTGGTTGTAGAGATTCTATACATCATTCGGTAATTATCGAAAATCCTTATGCTTTCTATATTCCAAATGCATTTAGTCCTAATAGTCTTATTCTTGACAATACAACTTTCAAAGCAAAAGGAATTGGTATTGATAATGAAAAATACGAAATGTATATTTATGACCGTTGGGGAAAAATTATATTTGAAACCAAAGATATGGATGCGGGTTGGAATGGAAAATTAAACAATACCGGCGAATTTGTACCAAGTGGTGTTTACGTTTATTATATTCGTTTTAAACAAAAATATGGTGTTGAAAAAGAATTTAGTGGTCATGTTACTTTATTCTAATAAATAATTTCTAAATTTTTAAAAAAGCCATTTCTTAAACAGAATGGCTTTTTTTATTTTTATTAAATTAAATCAGTTAAAATCTCAAAAAAACACTATATTTGTTTACTTATTTATCAATTTATAACTATAAGAATTTATGTATATTATCGACGAAGAAGCTGAAAAAAAAGAAATTTTAAAGCGCTATCGGAACATTTTTAATGTATGGCGTTCTAATATCAGCCCCGAAGATAAGAAAATAATCAGAAAAGCATTTAATTTGGCAGTAAATGCTCATAAAGATATGCGCCGTAAAACTGGCGAACCTTATATATATCATCCTCTTGAGGTTGCACATATTGTGGTTCAAGAAATTGGTTTAGGAACTACTTCTGTTATCTGTGCTTTATTGCATGATGTTGTTGAAGATACAGATTATACGATTTCGGATATAGAATCGATTTTTGGAAGCAAAATCGCAAAAATTATTGATGGTCTTACAAAAATCGAAGGAATTTTTGATCAATCTACCCTTTCAATCCAAGCTGAAAATTTTAAAAAAATGCTACTTACACTTTCTGATGATGTAAGGGTAATTTTAATAAAACTAGCTGACAGACTGCATAATATGCGTACTTTAGATTCGATGCCTAAAGACAAACAATTAAAAATTGCTTCAGAAACCATTTATTTATATGCTCCTTTGGCTCATCGCTTAGGATTACATGCTATCAAAAGTGAATTGGAAGATTTGTCTTTAAAATACACAGAACCATCTATATACGAAGCCATTTTAACAAAACTAAAAGATACCGAAGAGGAAAGAAGTCGATTTATTAATAAATTTATTTATCCCATCAAAAAAGCCCTAACTGAAAAAGGAATTGATTTCTCAATAACAGGTAGAGCCAAATCTATTTATTCTATTTGGGGTAAAATGCAAAAAAAAGAAATCCCATTTGAAGAAGTATTTGATTTATTTGCCATAAGAATTATAATCGAAACTCCTTTTGAAAATGAAAAATCTGATAGTTGGAATGTATATACTATTGTTACAGATTTTTATAGGCCAAATCCGGATAGATTACGCGATTGGATATCGATTCCTAAAGCAAATGGTTATGAAGCATTGCATACTACTGTAATGAGTCATTCTGGTAAATGGGTTGAAGTTCAGATACGTTCGAAAAGAATGGATGAAATTGCAGAAAAAGGTTATGCAGCTCATTGGAGATACAAAGAAACCGACACAAATAATGATGCTCAAAAACAAGTAACTGGGCTTGACGATTGGTTGAATAAAATCAAAGAAATACTTCAAAGTCCTGATTCTAATGCACTTGACTTTTTGGATGATTTTAAATTAAACTTATTTTCCGAAGAAATATTTGTTTTTACTCCCAAAGGAGAGATGAAATCTCTTCCTGTAAAATCTACCATACTCGATTTTGCATATAGTATTCATTCTCATATTGGTAATAATTGTATTGGAGCAAAAGTAAACCATAATCTTGTCCCTATAAATTATCAATTGAAAAGTGGGGATCAAGTAGAGATTATAACATCTTCAAAACAAAAACCTACTGACGATTGGTATGAAAATGTAGTAACTGCAAAAGCCAAAACCCGAATAAAAATTGCAATGAAAGAAGAGCAAAAATTGTATTCGGAAGAAGGAAAACTGATTTTGCAAAACCTTTTTAATCAGATTAATATTGATTTTAATAAAACAAATATTGTTTCTTTAAGAGATTTTTTAAAACTTCAAAGTTCAACAGAACTGTTTTATTTGGCTTTTTCAAAACGATTAAATATAAAAGATATACGAGCATGTTTTAATATTGAGGAGAAAAGTTATTGGTTAAACCGTTTTAATCCTTTTTATAAAAGCAAAAGAAATATTACAGAAAAGCATGTTTCATTGGTAGATGAAATTAAAGGACAGATTAAAAATAAACCTGAAACCTTAATGCTTGGCGAAAAAAATGAAAACTTAAAATATAGTATATCAGGTTGTTGTAATCCTATACCTGGCGATGATGTTATTGGTTTAATAACTCCGAATGAAGGCATTAAAATTCATAGAACCAATTGTGAAGACGCTATTCAACTGATGTCAACCTATGGTAACAGAATAGTGAAAGCCAAATGGAAAGAAAATGAGGTAATTACTTTTTTAACTGGTATAAAAATAAGTGGGATTGATAAAAAAGGAATTGTAAAAGATATTTCAAGAGTGATTTCTGAAGATTTAAATTTAAATATTCGTTCATTTCATTTGCAAAGTAGTGAGGGGATTTTTAATGGCGAAGTTATGATTTATGTTAATGATACCAAGCATTTAAAGGATCTAATGAAAAAGCTTAAATTAATTGAAGGAATTCAAAAAA
Source organism: uncultured Bacteroides sp. (assembly GCA_964636105.1). Classification (GTDB taxonomy): domain Bacteria; phylum Bacteroidota; class Bacteroidia; order Bacteroidales; family JACABE01; genus JACABE01. Next base: position 11,883 of record CAZWRD010000040.1, on the reverse strand, counting down.
TAGTAAGAATGAGTTAGTTTGCATTTTGAAAATGTTTTTAACACTAAATATTATTTATAATCATTATTAATAAAAAAAAAATTGTAATTTTATGCAAAATTTCAAAAATTGAAATAAGCATATTTTTTAAATAAAATTGGCTTAAAAATAGTTATCAAAATTGGCATTAAATACTTTATATATAATTGGCAATGAAAGAATTAGCAGATAATACATATGAGATAGTTAGGAAACATTTTACAGATTATCTGATTGAAAATGGTCATAGAAAAACGCCAGAGCGTTATACAATTTTACGTGAAATATACTCTTTCAATGGTCATTTTGATATTGAAACTTTGTATTTACATATGAAAAGGAGCAGATATGTTGTAAGTAGAGCTACTTTATATAATACAATGGAGTTGCTTCTAAAATGCAATTTGGTTACCAAACATCAATTTAGCGAAGGAAGTGCAATTTACGAGAAATCATACTATTATAAGCAACATGATCATATATTACTTATTGATAGTAACGAAATACTGGAATTTTGTGATCCCAGATTACAGGAAATAAAACAATCAATAGAGGAAATGTTTGATATTAAAATATTTGAACATTCCCTTACTTTTTATGCAACAAAAAAGAAAAAATCAAAATAAAGAGAATCAGTAAATAATGAAAAAAATTGATGTATTACTCGGCTTACAATGGGGCGATGAGGGAAAAGGGAAAATAGTAGATGTGTTAACTCCTGAATACGATATGATTGCGAGATTTCAAGGGGGGCCAAATGCAGGGCATACGCTTGAATTTAATGGAATAAAGCATGTTTTGCATACCATTCCTTCAGGTATTTTTCATGAAAAAACCATTAATATTATTGGTAATGGAGTATTAATTGATTTGTATATCTTTCAAAAAGAAATAGATAAATTAAATGAAAGAAATATTGATGCGACTAAGAATTTGAAAATTTCTAAAAAAGCACATCTAATTTTACCATCTCATAGATTATTAGATACTGTTTATGAACAATCAAAAGGAAACTCAAAAATTGGTTCAACTTTAAAAGGAATTGGACCTGCATATACAGATCGTACTGCTCGTAACGGATTAAGAATTGGTGATACCCAAAGAATTAATTTTATAGAAAAGTATAATCATCTTAAAAATTTGCATTTAGAAATAATCAAACAGCATCAGGTTAAAATAGCGGATTTACTGATTGAAAATATGTCATTTGCAGAGTATGAGCAAAAATGGTTGTCGGTTATAGAAAATCTTAATAAATTTGATTTGATTGATAGTGAGTATTTTATAAATCAAGCATTAAAAGATAACAAATCAATTTTGGCTGAGGGAGCACAAGGTAGCTTGTTAGATATTGATTTTGGATCTTATCCATTTGTAACATCTTCTAACACAATTACAGCAGGCGTTTGTTCGGGCTTAGGAGTTTCTCCCGATAAAATTGGAAAAGTATTAGGCGTTTTTAAAGCCTATTGTACCCGAGTTGGTAGTGGTCCATTTCCAACAGAGCTGTTTGATAAAGATGGTGAAAAAATCAGAGATATCGGAAGAGAGTTTGGATCTACAACCGGAAGACCTCGCAGATGTGGTTGGCTAGATTTACCAGCTCTTAATTATGCAATAATGCTCAATGGTGTAACAGAACTTATTGTTACCAAGACAGATGTGTTGAATAGTTTTGAAGAATTAAAAGTTTGTACCAGCTACGAATTTGAGAAAAAAACAATTAATTACATCCCTTTTGAGGCTGAAGAAAATTTGTTAAAACCAAATTTTGAACAAATAAGTGGTTGGAACAGTAACATTAATGAAATAAAGACGTATAATCAATTTCCTGAAAAATTGAAAAACTATTTACAGTTTATCGAAAGTAATGTAAATATACCTATTTCAATAGTTTCTAATGGTCCAGATAGGACACAAACAATTTTCAGGGATAGTAAATAATCAATAAAAGTTATGAGAACTAAGATTCTATTATTTTTAATTCTCTTGTCTGCTAACGTGTTAGCACAGAAGATTAATGAAGAACAAGTACCAAAAGATGTGTTAATCGGCTTGGAAACAATTTATCCTGAAGTTAAGGTTAAAAATTGGGAACTTATTGAAGGCAACTATTTTGCAAGTATTAAAGTTGATGGACAATCGGGGAAAGCTGAGATTACACCCAATGGAAAATGGCTTGGAAGCAAATTTCCAGTTGGTGAAAAAGAATTGCCAAGTAGTATTATAAAATACTTTTACGACAATTATAAAGGTTTTAAAATCACAATTTCTGAATCAGTAGAAGAACCTGATGATAATAATTTTTATTATTTAAAAATACAGAAAAAAGGTCTTAATCAAAATGAAAGCGGAGAATTATTCTTCGATTTGGCGGGAAATCTAACTAAAAGTACTGCTCCTGAAATCGTTAAAGAAGAAACTAAATCTGATGTTGCAAAAAAAGATGATGTTTTCGAAGAAGATCGTCCAGCAAAAAAAGAAAAACGGAAAGTTGAAGATTCAGAAGAAGATGAGGATGTTAAGCCTGTAAAAAAACCGAAAACACCAAAAGCTGCACCAGCGCCAAAATCTGAAAAATCTACAACTTCAAAATCTAAAAAAACACAAAAAGATGATGATGAAGAAGATGATTCAAGAAGTTCTTCAAGAACTGATGTTCCATCTTTGGTAAAAAAAATGTTTGATAAAAAATTTCCAAGATGTGAAGATGTAAGTTGGGAACAAGTTGATTCTAACTATATTGCTTCTTTTTTCTTTAGAATAAATGATCAAAAAGCTGAATTTGCTCCTGATGGTAAACTGGTTTCTACCACCACCATCATGGATCCAAAAAATATTTTTAGACCTTTGGAAAATTACTTAATTAAAAAATACAAGAAATATAAAGTTTTAAAAGCTGAAAAAACACTTTACGATAGAAATTATCAAAAACTATTTCCAGAAAAGAAATTGAAAAACTTTTATTTTGTTGAAATTTCGATTAAAGTTAAGGGAAGCAAAGTGCCTCAAATCAATAGATTATGGTTTGATGGTGTTGGGGTAATTGATCGAGTTGATGAAGGATTTGTAGAAGATGAGGATGATGGCTCTGATGATTCTGAAAGAAGCAGCAAGCACGATAAAAAATTTAAAAACGAAGTTGAAGAATAAAATATCTTCTATAATGAATTATACTAAAACCCACAGCATCAACTGTGGGTTTTTAATGTTAACAAAATGGATTTCAAAATATTAAAAAATTTCATCTTTTTTTCATTGTTGTTTATTTCTTTAATTGGATTTTCTCAACAAAAAACTAGTATCTCGTTTCAAGCAGATAATCTAAGAAATCATGAATTTGATAAAGGCATTAGAGTTCTTGTTGGAAATGTGATTTTCAACCATGAAGGTGCCTTGCTTTATTGTGACAGTGCTTACTTCTATACTGCTGAAAATAAAATTGAGGCATTTAGTAATGTTAGAATTAAAGTTAGTGATACATTAAATATATATGGTAAAAAGCTCAGATACGACGGAAATACAAAAATTGCTGAAATTTTTGAAAATGTAAAATTAGTTGACGACCAAACAACACTTACAACTAATTATTTGAATTATGATAGAAATACGAGTATAGCGAGTTATATAGATAAAGGTAAAATTGTAAATAAAGATAATGTTTTAACAAGTAAATTAGGATATTACTATACAAGTAAGAAACAATTTTTCTTTAAAAAAGAGGTGTTGTTGGTTAATCCTAAATATACAATGGAGTCTGACACTTTATTATATAATACCAAATCTGAAATTGCCTATTTTTTGGGACCTACTGATATTGTTAGCAAAGAAAATAAAATATATTGCGAAAATGGATGGTATAACACAAAATCAGATAAATCACAATTCAGTAAAAATTCTTGGATGCAAACAGAGAATCAATATTTGAAAGGTGATAGCATGTATTATGACAGAAAAAATAAATTTGGCAAAGCATATAATAATGTAGTTCTGATTGATACAGCTAAGAATGTGATACTTCAAGGCAATTATATTGAAAATGATGAGGTGTTAAAAAAATCGATGATTACCGACAGTGCTTTAGCCATTTTTGTAGATAATAATGATACATTGTATCTTCATGCTGACACATTAAGAGCAACTTACGATTCAACAGATAACATAAGATTAGTAAGGGCTTACCATAAAGTAAAGTTTTATAGATTTGATATTCAAGGTATGTGTGATTCGTTGTCGTTTTTTATGATAGATTCCTTAATAAGTATGTATCATTCTCCTGTGCTTTGGACAGATAATAACCAGCTTACAGCAGATACCATTCATTTACTTACTGGGAAGAATACAATGAAAGAATTGTTTTTAAATGCAAATGCCTTTATTATTTCATTAAGTGATACTGGACAATATAATCAGGTTAAAGGGAAAAATATGCATGGTTTCTTTGCCGAAAATCAGCTTTACAAAGTAGATGTTAAGGGTAATTCAGAAACCATATATTATCTTAAAGAAGATAATTCAGATGATTTAATAGGTATAAATAAAGCTGTATCTAGTGATTTATTGTTGTTTATAAGTAAAAAACAGTTTGAAACCATTACCTTTATTACAAGTCCCGAAGGTGTTTTGTATCCCGTAAATGAATTGCCTTTTGCTGAAAGGATTCTGAAAAATTTTAAATGGTTGGATTCTAAAAGACCAAAAGTAAAATTTGATGTTTTTAAATGGTAAAAAAAATGCTGATTATTTCATCAGCATTTCCATTTCTTTTTGCATGTTTTGAGCTTCCAATCTGGCTTTATCAATAAAATCTTTCTCTTTAGAAGCGTATAATATGCTTCTTGATGCATTTATTAATAATCCTCCGTCTTTATTCATTCCATAATGGCAAACCTCAGGCAAACTGCCACCTTGAGCTCCAACACCAGGAACTAATAAAAAGTGATTAGGTACAATATTCCGAATATTTTCAAGCATTTGAGCCTGAGTTGCACCCACAACATACATCATATTTTCATCATTTCCCCATGTTTTTGTTTTTATTAAAACATCTTCATAAAGTTTTCTGTTGTTCTCAGTTTGCAAAAACTGGAAATCAAAAGCACCTTTGTTTGATGTTAATGCTAATACGATAACCCATTTATTCTCAATGGTTAAGAATGGTTTTACCGAATCTTCGCCCATATAAGGAGCTACTGTAATGGCATCAAAATCAAATCCTTCATGAGATAAAAAAGCCTTTGCATATTGTTCGGATGTATTTCCAATATCTCCTCTTTTAGCATCAGCTATAACAAAAACTTCATTTCTGTATTTTTCAAGATAATTAATTGTTCTTTCTAGAGATAATAAACCATTAATCCCCATGCTTTCGTAAAATGCAAGATTGGGTTTATATGCTACAGCTAAATCATTTGTTGCATCAATTATTTGTTTATTAAATTCAAAAATAGGATCTTCTGCATCCAATAAGTGTTTAGGGATTTTGGTAATATCTGTGTCTAAACCAACACATAAGAATGATTTCTTATGCTTGATAATTTGAATTAATTCTTGTTTGTTCATTTCTAAAAAATAAAATTGATTAACCTATAGCTTCTTTTAGCCTTTCCGCATTTTCGGCAAGTTGAAGGGCATCAATAACTTCTTGAATATCTCCATCCATAAAAACAGATAAGTTATACATTGTATAATTTATACGATGATCGGTAACTCTACTTTGTGGATAGTTATAAGTACGTATTTTTGCAGAACGGTCGCCTGTTGAAACCATGGTTTTACGGGTTTTCGACATATCTTCAAGATATTTTTGATATTCTAACTCATAAATTCTTGAACGAAGAACAACCAAAGCTTTATCATAGTTTTTTAACTGAGATTTCTGATCCTGACAAGTTACTACAATACCTGTAGGGATATGTGTTAATCTGATTGCTGAATAAGTAGTGTTAACAGATTGTCCTCCTGGTCCTGAAGCACAATAAGTATCTTTTCTGATATCAGATGTTTTTAAATCTACATCAAATTCTTCGGCTTCAGGCAAAACTACAACTGAAGCAGCAGAAGTATGAACACGACCTTGTGTTTCTGTTTGAGGAACACGTTGTACGCGATGTACTCCTGATTCATATTTCATTTGACTATAAACATTTTCACCGCTAACATTCAAAACAACTTCTTTGTATCCACCAACAGTTCCTTCAGTAACGTCAACAACTTCTACTTTCCATTTTCTAGATTCACAGTACTTTACATACATTCGATATAGGTCGCCTGCAAATATACTCGCTTCATCACCACCTGTTCCTGCTCTTATTTCAATAATTGCATTTTTCCCATCTTGAGGATCTGTAGGTATTAACATTAAACGAATGTCATCTTCCATTTTATCTCTTTCTTCAACCAAAGAATTTAATTCTTCTTTTGCTAATGACCTGAAATCTTCGTCTTTTTCATTGTTTAGCACTTCTTTTGCATGACTGATATTTGATATGATATTACTATATTTTTTGTATGCTTCAATTACGGGTTGTAAATCTTTAAAATCTTTGCTCAGTTTGATATAGCGTTTCATGTCCGACATAATTTCCGGATCATTCATTTGTTCACCAATCTCTAAATATCGCTGATTTATAGCTTCTAATTTGTCTAACATTTTTTTTATTTTTCAGTTTGCAAAATTACAATAAATTCTCATACGTTTAAGTATTGAGAAAGCATCATTTAAAAAACTTTAATTCAAATTGATTTAGTATTTAAATATTCCGTAAGGTGATGATACGGTAACTGATTTGGTATCAGATTTTTCGCATCTGCCAATTATTTTTGCTTCTATTCCAAATGATTTTGAAATATCAATAATTTCTGATGCATATTGTTCATTAATATATATTTCCATGCGATGGCCCATATTAAAGACTTTATACATTTCTTCCCAAGGCGTAGCCGATTGATTATGAATCATTTTAAAGAGCGAAGGTATTTCAAACAAATTGTCTTTTATAACATGTAGATTCTCAATAAAATGTAAAACTTTTGTTTGCGCTCCTCCACTACAATGTACCATTCCATGAATATTAATACGATGATTTTCTAAAATCTTTTTGATAACTGGTGCATAAGTTCTTGTTGGAGAGAGTACCATTTTTCCTGCATCTATGCCTTCAATTTCAGTTTTATCAGTTAATTTCAGTTTTCCCGTATAAACTAAATTTGCATCAATAGAATTGTCATAGCTTTCAGGATATTTTTGTGCATATTCCGAAGAAAAAACGTCATGTCTTGCCGATGTTAACCCATTGCTTCCCATGCCGCAATTGTAAAAGTGTTCGTAGTTTGCCTGTCCGTCTGAAGCTAATCCAACTATAACATCCTCATGTTGAATTGTATGGTTTGAAATAATATCAGTTCGTTTAGCTCTTGCTGTAACTGTAGAATCAACTATTATGGTTTTTACCAAATCACCAACATCAGCTGTTTCGCCTCCAGTTGAAAATATTCCAATTCCATTATCTCTTAACTCTTGTAGAAATTCTTCTGTACCATTTATAATTGCTGAAATTACTTCGCCAGGTATTAGTTTTTTATTTCTTCCAATTGTTGACGATAATAGAATGTTTTCTGTTACGCCTACACATAATAAATCATCCAGATTCATTACAATTGCATCTTGAGCTATTCCTTTCCATACTGAAATATCATTTGTTTCACGCCAATAAAGGTATGCCAGCGATGATTTTGTGCCAGCTCCATCAGCATGCATAATATTGCAATAGTTATCGTTTCCGCCTAATAAATCAGGTATTATTTTGCAAAATGCTTTTGGAAATAGTCCTTTGTCAATATTTTTAATTGCGTTATGTACATCATCTTTCGATGCTGATACTCCTCTTAAATCGTATTTTAACTGATTGCTCATACCTTAAACAAAACATCCCGATTATGGTCGGGATGTTTTTTATTTTAAATTATTTATTTAATTGTCAGCTTTTTCTTATCCTTGTCAATGGTAACTTCTCCAAACTTACTTAATGTAGGTTTGTCAATTATTAATGATACTTTCATATTCTTAGTTACAACTGCTTCAATATTGTTGACAATGCTATTGCCCAGTTTTATTGATTTGATAATTAAAGTTGATTTTTCAACAATATTACCATCTTTATCAATTGCTTTTTCGTTTTCTTTAAAATCATTTTTATTGATACGTCCTTCTTTTAAGAAAGTTAATGCATCATCATAAGAAAATGTAGCTGTTTTGGCTTTTTCATCTATTGACATATTGAATGATACATTATTAATGATACATGGAATTAGCTGAACACCATTTGCTCCAATTGTAAATTCAACTGTATTATCTAGTGGATTGTTTACAATAGAAACAATTCCAATAGGTAATGTGTCGTTTTTAGCTACAGGCACATAATCATCGCGAAGAATACTAAATTCAGTTCTTCTGTTCAATTGGTGTGCTGCTTCTTTTTCGTCAACTGTTTTCAATGTTTTAATATATTCGTCAGTTAGTGTTACACCAGCAGGGAAAGTATATAATTTCCCATTTCTGATACTTGAGGTTTCTTTGCTTAGAGTTCTTGGTATTTTTTCTCCATATCCTCTTGCCAACAATCTTCCAGAAGGAATTCCTCTGATAATTAGATAATCAACTACACTTTGAGATCTCCTTTGAGAAAGCGTATCATTGGTCATTGGAATACGACGTGAATCGGTGTGAGAACGAAGTTCAACAACGATTGTTGGATTAGCTTCCAAGGTTTTTATTAAATCAATTAATGAATCTTGATATTGTTCTCTTAAGTCCCATTTACCTACTTCATATAAAATTTCTGGTAATAATATTGGATCTTTAGGTATCGGACGTAAACGAAAATCGCGTACAAAATCTTTATTTGCATTTAATCCAACTGTAGATTCTGTTCCTTCTTCTCCAAAATACTTATCTTTCTTAATTACAAGTTTATAAGTTACGTTATGTACAAATTGTTTTTCATCAAATTTGAATTTCCCCTTTTTATCAGTTTTTGTTTCAACGGTTGTTCCGTTTGAGCCAGTCATTTTAACATTAACGCCATCAAGTAATTGCAAGGTATTGTCATCACGAATTGTTCCTTGTAAGGTATATAACAATGGAGGTAAATAGAAAGACCAAATGTCATCTCCACCACGACCTTCTTTTCTGTTTGATGAGAAGAAACCTTTTTCACCTTCTCCATAGAAAGTCATCCCTAAATCATCTCCATTTGAATTGATAGGAGAACCCATATTACGAGCAGTTGTCCATTCGTTATTTACATACGATGATTTATAAATATCATAACCACCTAAACCAATTAAACCATTAGAAGAGAAGTATAAGGCTGTGTCATATCTTAATGTTGGAAACATTTCCTTACCAGGTGTATTAATACTTGAACCAAGGTTTTCTGCTTTTCCGAAAGGTTTGGTTTTTTTATCACGTTTAGAAATCCACAAATCGAATTCTCCAAGTCCATTTGGTAAATTTGATGCAAAAACTATTGTTAATTCATCCGCACTTACAGCAGGATGAACATAATCATAATCTTCAGAACCTAAATCAACTAATTCTGCTTCATCCCATCCTTTTCCTTTTTTTGTTGACTTATAAATCTGACAGCCCAATCTTTTTTTCTTTTCTACACCACAACGTGTAAAATAAATGGTATTTCCACTTTCGTTAAAGGCAGCTTCGCCTTCATTTACTTCAGTATTTACCATTAAATCAGCATCAAATAATTTTGGAGAATCCCAATTTCCTCTACGGTCTTGCATTATTGAGAAAAAGTCGGAGAAACCCATCCCTGTCCAAGCATCTTCACCTTTGCCTGTTACACCATCTCCTGTTGATGAATAAACTAATTCACTGTATTTTTTTCTATCACTAAAAGAAGGTCTCCATTCATTATATTTTGAATTCCATCTTTTCATGTTAACTACTTCATAGCGTGTTGGTTTGTTTACCCAATCTTGAGAAATTTTACAAGACTCAACGCCATTTTTTGCTCTAGCATCACCTGGTACTAATTTTAAATAATCCTGATAAGCTAAGAGTGCTTCTTCGTATTTCTGATTAACTCTCAAAGCATCAGCATAATACAGGTAAACTTTGGGTTCTTGCTTAAAGTAATTTGATTTAATTACTCTTTTGAATGCTAGCTCAGAATTTTTTGTATTGTTCATCATTCTGTAAGCTTCAGCTATCTGAAACAAGATTCTGTTTTTTTCAGCACGATTTTGCTTTACTTTGGTATATGCTTTTTTGTACTTATCAACAGCAATATTGTATTGTTCCAATTTGAAAGCATCGTCTGCTTCCTGGGTGTAATTCCTTTGTGCTGTGGCAGTTACAGAACTAAGAGCTGTAAATATTAAGATTAAAAAAATGGCTTTATAAGCTTTCATAATACTTAAATGTTTATTTTAAAATAATAGGATGCTAAAATAATGAATTTTATTCAAATATATATATAAATAATGAAAATATTTTACAAAGTTACATAAAAAAAAAACTCCTGCAATAATTTACAGGAGTTTATATGTAATTAATTTGTTATTATTTTAACTGTGCATTCTTTTTTGCTTGTTTGCGTTGTTTCCACATCAATATATCATAAGAAATTGGACTGGCAACAAAGATAGAACTATAGGTTCCAATAGCTATACCGAATAATAAGGCAAATGTAAATCCTCTGATAACTTCACCTCCAAAAATAAAGATTACAAGTAATACTACCAATGTAGTTCCTGCAGTATTTACAGTTCTTCCTAAGGTTGAATTAATTGCACTATTAATATTTATATCCATACTTCGTTTTGGATATAGACCAATGTATTCACGAATACGGTCGAAGATAATAACGGTATCATTAATTGAATAACCAATAATAGTTAGAATAGCCGCTATAAATGCTTGATCTGCTTCAAGATTAAAAGGAAGAATTCCATTTAATAAGGAGAAAACCCCTACTGTGATAACGGCATCATGCAATAATGCGAAAACACCACCAAATCCATATTCCCATTTTTTGAAACGTAAAGCAACATAAACGAATATAATGATTAACGCAAATAAAACAGCCCAAACAGCTGCTTGTTTGATATCATCTGCAATTGTAGGTCCAACCATTTCTGAACTCATTCTACCAATTTGTTTGGTTTCATCATCTGATAAGAAAGATGATTTTTCAATAGGAGTTTTGTATAATCCTTTTAAGCCATTATATACTTTATCAGATACCAATGAATCAATTACAATTGGTGCAATTGATAAATTATTCATTCCCCATTTGGTTGTAATTTTAATTTGATTATTAGGTCCAAAAGTTTTTACCTCAGGAGATTCACCAAATTCTTTGGTTAATGATTTCCTAACTTCATCCAATTTTACATCTTGATCGAAGCGAACTACATAAGTTCTACCTCCTTTAAAATCAACACCATAGTTAATGCCTTTTGTAGCTAATGAAATTAAACTAATAACGATTAAAGCAGAAGTGATATAATAACCAATTTTTCTGATTTTTATAAAATCTATATTTACATTAGTTAAAAAGTTTTGACTGAATTTATGACTTAAAGTGATTGTTTTGTTTTTATCAAGCATCCAGCTTATAATCAATCTTGAAATAAAGATCGCTGTAAATAAAGAGGTTAAAATACCAATACATAATGTAGTTGCAAAACCTTGAATAGGACCTGATCCAAAAATATACAGAACAATCCCTGTCAATAAAGTAGTTACTTGACCATCAATAATTGCAGAATAAGCATTTTTAAATCCATCATCTATTGCAAGTCGTAATCCTTTACCAGCTCGAATTTCTTCTTTAATAC
>CAZWRD010000039.1:0-24565 GCA_964636105.1 uncultured Bacteroides sp. | reverse complement strand
GTTGTTACCTGTCCGAAAGCCTCTGAGCTATCGCTGCCCATAATCATGGTTTCGGCACTGATGGGTAAACTCATATGCATTATTTTCTCCAAATCTTCATCAGGAACACTGCATCCATCCGTTGGAGGCATATCTTTAAATCTGCCTACATATGGAAACTCACCACCAAATACTGATTTGTAAAAATTGAATGCTTCTTCGCAATTACCTTTAAATGTAAGATACACATTTACTGTTGTCATTGTATAAATTATTTAATTATTAATATGATTGCTTATTCTGCAACTTTAATAATTCCTCTCAATCTGATGTCTTTCGATGTTGCTCCTATCATAATCCTGAAATCGCCAGGTTCTGTAATCTTTTTTAAGTTAACATCCAGCATATTCAGCATTTCCTGATTTATAATAAAACTTACTTCTTTGCTTTCTCCGGCTTTCAGAAATATCCTTTTAAAGCCTTTCAATTCAGTAATTGGTCTGGCTACTGAAGAAATTTCATCGCGGATATATAATTGAACTACTTCATCTCCATCTTTTTGTCCTGAATTTTGGAGTTTAAACTTAACAAGACAACTATCGGTTTTGTTTATAACGTTTTTAGAAAATTCCATATCAGAATATTCAAAATTTGTATAGCTTAATCCATAACCAAAAGGAAATAAAGGCTGACCTGTGAGGTTATTATAATCATCGCCGCGTCCGGTAGGTTTATGATTATAAACTAATGGCAACTGTCCTTCAAATACAGGAAATGTAATTGGCAACCTGCCAGCAGGATTGTAATCGCCAAATAAAACTTCGGCAACAGCATTTCCGCCTTCTTCACCCGGATACCAGACATCAACAATGGATGAAGCATCATTTATCCAGTTGTTCATGGTAATGGCACTACCTCCAACCAAAACTACTACTACTTTTTTTGATACAGCAGATACTTTTTTTATCAATTCTTCCTGTCGTCCGGGCAGGTTGAGGTAAGCCCTGTCGCGAAATTCACCTTCTTCGATACCGACAACAATTATAGTTACATCGCTGTTCTTTGCAGCTTCAACGGCTTTGTTTATTTCTTCTGTTTCAGTATTGCTTGTTTCTGCATTCCATACCAAATTGAAAATGGCATTGCCTGTTGGTTCAAAATATTCAATTTTAATGTCATATTCCTTGTCTTTTTCGAAAAAATAATTTTTTACAATAGTTTGCTTTGTAAGTTTTTTCCAGTTGTCAATTATCAGCTTATTATTAATAAATAATCTGTAACCATCATTGCCATCAATACCAATTTTGAAATTTCCGGTTTTTGGCGATTTAATTTTGCCAGTCCATCTTACAGAATAGAAATCATAAGTAATTTTTTCGGGATCGGGCGAAAATAAAGTCCATTGAAATTGTATTCTTTCATCATTGCGGCTAAAAACCGGCTTGCCTTCCATCGTGATATTGTTGTAATATTCGCCTTTTAATCCTTTAGCTTTTTTATTTTCATTAATGTTAAAAAGGTAATCGGATGAAACCGGTGTATATTCAGTGTTGACTCTGTTGCATCCTTTTGTAAATTGTATTTTAGTTTTTGAATCTATAATGTTTTTAATTCCATCAAGTATATTAACAGGATTGTTGCCTGGTCCGCTATAACCACCAAGGCGTGCTTCAATTGCATCTGAACCTATAATACAGATAGATTTTATATTTTTTGATAATGGTAATAAGTTGTTTTCGTTTTTTAATAAAACAATAGATTCTTTAGCTGCCTGTTTTGCTAATTGTTTGTGCAATTGATAACCATTTGTTGTTTTGGCTTCTTCAGCATTTATATATGGTTTGTCGAATAATCCCAGTTCAAATTTCATACTGAGTACACGTGCAACTGCACTGTCTATAGTTTGTTGATTTATAGTTTTATCTAAAAAAGGTGGTGAAAATAAAGTAAAATGGTCATAATTTGTCTGAAAGATAACATCCTGTCCGTTGTTTAATGAATTTACTGCTGATGCAGGATAATCTTTTGCCGTGAAGTGTAATACATTGGCACCACCGGTAGCTCCGGCATCTGAAATAACAAACCCTCTGAAATTCCATTCTTTCTTTAATAAAGTATTTAATAACCAGTTATTGGCGCTGCATGGGCTGCCATCTAGAGAGTTGTATGCAGTCATAACCGAACGTGAACCGCCTCTTTTGAAACATGCTTCGAAAGGAGGAAGGTATTGTTCACGTAATATTCTTTCGCTAAGATGTATTGGATAACTATCGCGGCCGCCATCGCCAACATTTGCCAGAAAATGCTTGGGTGTGGTAATAATTCCCATTTTCTCGAATTCGGAAACATAAGCTACAGCCATTTCAGATGCTAAGTAAGGATCTTCGCCATAAGTTTCTTCGGTACGTCCCCAGCGAACATCGTTTGCTATATTTACTACCGGCGATAATATTTGTCGTAAACCTCTGGCTTTGCATTCGGTGGCAATTGCTTTTGATACCTGATGCATCAGATCAACATTCCAGCTTGCTGCCAATCCGATTGATTGCGGAAATGCTGTGGCTCCTTTTCTTACCAAACCATGTAGTGCTTCGTCAAATGGAATTATCGGGATACCCAAACGGCTTTGTTCGATAAAAAATTTCTGCATCTGATTTACTTTCAGTGCTGTTTCGTAGGCTGTACCACCTGCATTATAATTTAAAAGTTGTTGTGCTGCATCGGCATTTTGCCCTTCGGTACTTACCTGAAATCCAAATATTCCGGTTTTGTATTTATCTTTTTCGTTGCCCAAATCGCCTGGAATCATAAACAATTGCCAAAACTTTTCTTCGGCAGTCATTCGCGAAAGCAAATCTTTTACTCGGTCGTCGGTTTTTGCAGTGGAATCTTTATAAACCTGCGAATTGGATTGAAAACCAATAAATAAAAGTATTGATAATAAATAAAGTTTTCTCATAGTGGCAATTGAAAGTTTTAAAATAAAGTATGCTGAAAATTGTTTTCAGAATTTGTATTTACTTTTCGTTATCTTTTGTGTTTTGAGAATTTGAATGAAGTAGGTTTATAACCTTACTTTTTTATTTTACCAACAAAATCTTTTTGATATGCTTCCCATGATTTTTTAAAATACTCGTTTTCGGCAAAATAGTGAAGTATTGGTTCAAAAGCAGATGCTTCAATAAAGCCCGGAACAACAGTAATTGGGCGGCTCATTTCGTCAAGAAAAACATAAGATGGGTACGACATTCTGCCATTGAGTAGCATTTCGGCAATTTGGTGGGTTGCACGATTGCCCGTAGGATTTGGATTTACAAATAGTTTGTCATCAATAATTAAACTGTCTTTGCGTTCGGCATCAAGTTTTACGGCATAAAAATTTGCATTCATATATTCAATTATATCGGGTTGGCTAAATGTAGTGGCATCCATTCGTTTGCACCATCCACACCAATCGGTATAAACATCTACAAAAATTTTTTTCTTAGGAAATTCTTTGTTCAATTTTATAGCTTCTTCAAACGAATACCATTTTATGGTGCTAGTTTTGGTATCGTTTTGCTTTTGCGAAAATACATTAATACTCATTAATATAGATAGAAACAGAACTGAAATTTTTTTCATTGATTTATATGTTTTCTGCAAAAATAAGAAGTTTTCCTTTTCAATTGCTACCTAATTATAAATTATTAACAATCATTTGATTTTCATAGCATTTTTTTTATGAATTTTGTAGTTTGAAAATATGTAATAATATAATGGAAAGTTTAAAGTCTGATTTCAATAAATATATAGCTCAAGCTTCTGTTTTTGAAGCATTTCAATTGGAAGTTGCCAATGCAGAAGGAATTTATGTGTATGATAAATTTGGCAAAGATTATATCGATTTAATGTCGGGAATATCGGTAAGCAATCTGGGACACAGGCATCCCGAAGTTGTGAAAGCTATAAAAGAACAGATCGATAAATATATGCATGTGATGGTTTATGGCGAATTTATTGAAAGTCCGCAGATAAAACTTGCCAAACGTTTGGCTGAGTTGCTTCCGCCACAGTTATGCATGACGTATTTTGTAAATTCGGGTAGCGAAGCCATTGAAGGAGCTATGAAACTGGCAAGAAAATATACCAAACGTTCTGAAATTATTGCTTTTAAGGATGCTTATCATGGCAGCACTATGGGTGCTTTGGCTTTGCTAAGTAATGAGGATTTTAAACAGGATTTCCGTCCGTTGATGCCCGATGTGAAACTGCTCGATTTTAACGAAATAAGTCAGTTATCAGCAATTACCGAAAGGACAGCCTGTGTAATTACAGAAGTTATTCAGGCGGGTAGGGGAATTGTGGTTGCCGAAACTGAATTTCTGAAAGCATTAAGAAAGAGATGTGATGAAACTGGTACTTTGTTGATTTATGACGAAATTCAGACCTGCTACGGACGTACGGGTAAACTGTTTGCTTTTGAACATTACGAGGTTGTACCCGATATTTTGTGCATTGCCAAGAGTATGGGTGGCGAAATGCCTTTAGGGGCTTTTATTTCGTCTGCCAAAATTATGGATTGCCTTAATGGTTCGCATCCTTTGTATGGCCATGCCACAACTTTTGGCGGACATCCGGTTTCGTGTGCTGCTTCGTTGGCCACTTTAAATGTGATAGTTAACGAAAACCTTTTGGCAGATATAGAATCGAAATCACAACAAATCAGAACTTTGCTTAAAGACCATCCTGCTATTAAAGAAATACGTGGCAAGGGTTTATTTATGTCGGTTGAATTGAACAATCCCGAAAAAATAGAGGAAATAGTGGCTCAATCGATGGCAAATGGGCTGATAACCTTCTGGTTCTTGTTTAATCATAACAGCTTGTCTGTAATTCCTCCAATTAATATCACTTCCGAAGAAATTAATGTAGCAATGCAGCGTTTTATGAATGCATTAAGTTTCTGAACTTTTTCTATAAAATCAAAAAGAATTTATTATTTTTGTAATATTAATAAAAGCAAAATGAGCAAACTTAAAGTATTATCAGTAAATATATCCGAAAAAAAGGGAACCATTAAACTTCCTGTAGAGTCAATTACACTAACAGCCACAGGCATTCCAAATGATGCACATTCAGGTAAATGGCATCGCATGATCAGCCTTTTGGGAACCGAAAGTATAGCAAAATTCGAACACAAAGCCAATCGTAAAATAGCTTATGGCGAATTTGCTGAAAATATAACAACAGAAGGCTTTGAAATATTTAAAACCAAACCTTTAGATTTGCTTCAAAACGAAAATATTACATTACAAGTTACCCAAATAGGTAAACATTGTCATGGCGATGGCTGTGCTATTTATCGTGAAGTTGGAAATTGTGTTATGCCAAAAGAAGGTATATTTGCCAAGGTTTTAAAAGGAGGCGTTCTCAAAGCTGGCGACGAGCTAAATTATTATCCCAAAATATACAAAGCATTAATAATAACATTAAGCGATAGAGCAAGTGCCGGCGAATATGAAGATAGGAGCGGACCTCGCATAAAAGAACTACTCGAAGAATTTGCTAAAAAAACCGACAAAGTTATAGCCATCAATACCCAAATAATACCCGATGACGGAACACTTCTGGCAATAGAAATACAAAAAGCCGTTTCAGAACACGTGGATTATATTTTTACCACTGGCGGCACAGGCATTGGCCCACGTGATATTACACCCGATGTTGTTAAGCAATTGCTAGATAAAGAAATACCCGGCATTATGGAAATGATACGTTTTAAATACGGACAGGAAAAACCAAATGCATTATTAAGTCGTGGAATTGCAGGCATCATGGGAAGTACTCAGGTTTATACGCTGCCCGGCAGTGTAAGAGCTGTAAACGAATACATGTCCGAAATTACCAAAACACTCGATCATTTAATTTATATGCTAAATGGATTAGACATTCATTAATCCAAAATATCAGATAAGTGGCAGAAGAAAAACCAAAAGATTACGAAATCAGGAGCGAAGAAATGGAAGACATCCTTGGCAAAGCTCCGCGAAATATAGTCAGATATGGAATCACCGTTATCTTTAGCGTAATATTAATTGTAATCATAGGTAGCTGGTTTTTCAAATATCCTGATGTAATCAATTCGCCTGTAGTAATTACATCCGAAAATATTCCGCTTACATTGGTTGCGAAAACCACTGGAAAAATCAGCCGTTTGTTTGTTGCCGACGGCGAAATAGTTAGCAAAGGAAGTCCGCTTGCATTAATTGAAAACAATGCTAGCTACGAGCAAATAACAAACCTTACAGCGCAATTACAATTAATCACACCACATACTTCTGATAATACTTCAAATATTTCTATAGATACCATCAGACTGAAGTCATATAATCAGTTGGGCGATGTACAACAGTCATTTGCAAGTTTTTCCAAAGCTTTAAATGAAATCAGAAACTTCAATGCACTAAATTACCATCATCAGAAAATAAAAGCAGTAAAAGAACAAATTGATATGACCAATTTGTATTATGAACGACAATATGCCCAACGTAATTTGTTAGAAAAAGATTTGCAGCTAATACAAAATCAATATCGCCGCGATTCTTCTTTATTCAGCAACAAAGTAATATCTGCTTCAGAATTTGAAAAGTCTGAAAGCATTTTTTTGCAAAAGAAATTCACTGTAGAAGGCATTCGTACTGCATTAGCAAATACCCGCATTCAACTAACACAATTGCAACAACAAATACTCGATTTGCAATTACAATATCAGGAACAAAGCAAAAATGTAGCTCAGATATATTCACAAGCTTATGACGAACTAATCAATCAGTTATACACTTGGCAGCAAACATATCTCTTGATGTCAAATATTGATGGCAAGGTGAGTTTTACAAAATTTTGGAGCGAAAACCAGCAAGTAAATCAAAACGACAAAGTATTATCAGTAATTCCAAACGGAAAAACCCGAATATTAGGTAAATTAAGTCTGAACATTGATGGAGCAGGAAAAGTAAAACCAGGTCAAAAAGTAAATATACAACTTGCTGCATATCCTTTTGTAGAATACGGAACAGTAAATGCCAAAGTAAAAAGCATTTCGCTAATATCATCAGATAATAATTATTCGGTAGAGTTAGAGATAACAGATAGTTTGAAAACAAATTACGGGATACCTATCGAAATGAAAAGCGAACTTCAGGGAACCGCCGAAATTATTACAGATGATATCAGATTGCTGCAACGGTTTTTAAATCCTATAAAATCAATAATAAAAAAGCAAAAGTAAAAAACAATTATACAAAATAAAAAAGGCTCTAACAATCATAGTTAAAGCCTTTTTTTTATATTAAGAAGCGAAGTTATTTAGCAAAACTCACCGCCCTCGTTTCTCTGATAACTGTAATTTTAATCTGACCCGGATAAGTCATTTCCTGTTGAATTTTGTGTGATAAATCAATTGATAATTGGTTTGCTTCCACATCTGTCATTTTATCAGCACCCACAATAACTCTTAACTCTCTACCAGCTTGAATAGCATATGTTTTAATTACACCCGGATAAGTAAGAGCCATTTCTTCAAGCTTGTTTAATCGATTAATGTAAGCATCAACAACTTCACGACGTGCACCTGGTCGAGCACCTGAAATGGCATCGCAAACTTGAACAATTGGAGCAATCAATGATTCCATTTCAACTTCGTCATGGTGAGAACCTATAGCATTACATACTTCTGGCTTTTCTTTAAATTTTTCAGCCAATTTCATACCTAATACTGCATGAGGTAAATCTGGCTCGTTATCAGGAACTTTGCCAATGTCGTGCAACAAACCGGCACGTTTTGCTAGTTTAGAATTTAAACCTAATTCTGAAGCCATCGTAGCACATAAATTTGCTACTTCCTTAGAGTGTTGCAATAAATTCTGTCCGTATGACGAACGATATTTCATTTTTCCTACCAATCTAATTAATTCGTTGTGCATATTTAAAATGCCCAAATCAATAGTGGTACGTTTGCCAATTTCAATAATTTCTTGTTCAATCTGTTTTTTAACTTTAGCAACAACTTCTTCAATACGAGCAGGGTGTATTCTGCCATCAGTTACAAGTTTATGTAAAGATAAACGCGCAATTTCTCTTCTTACCGGATCAAACCCAGATATAATAATTGCATCAGGTGAATCGTCAATAATAATCTCAACACCAGTTAAAGACTCCAAAGCTCTAATGTTTCTACCTTCACGACCAATAATTCTACCTTTTACTTCATCGTTTTCAAGATTAAATACCGAAACAGAATTTTCAATTGCATTTTCAACAGCAGTACGCTGAATAGATTCAATCACAATCTTTTTTGCTTCCATATTTGCAGTAATTTTTGCCTCATCCACTACATCTTTAATCATGTTCATGGCGTCATTTTTGGCCTCTTCACGCATGGCTTCAATCAATTGTTCTTTAGCATCGGCAGCAGTAAGTTCTGCAATGGCTTCTAGTTTTTCTACCTGACTTTTGTGAAGTTTGTCAAGTTCAGCATGTTTTTTGTTTGCAATTTCAATCTGGCTATTCAGATTCTCTTTCAATGAATTCAACTCATTTTGTTTTCGTTGAACTTCTTCCATCTTTTGGTTGAGAGTTGTTTCTTTCTGTTTTATTCTGTTTTCGCTTTTCAGAATATTGTTATTCTTTTCCTGAATAACTTTCTCATGTTCAGTCTTTAATTGTAAAAACTTTTCTTTTGCCTGAAGCATTTTTTCTTTCTTTATTACTTCTGCTTTTTCTTCAGTTTCTTTTAATAAGATCTGACTTTTTTTATCTACTATTTTTCTTAATACTGTGGTTGCCAATACAGCCCCCAACATCAAAGAAAACAATGCAATGATAATAGTAATTAATACACTCATCTAAGTTTGTTTGTTAGTTATTAATATAATTAATGTATAAAGGGCTAAAAATTAAAAATACCCGCAATTGACTCTAATTGGGAATAGTAAACCCCAAAAATAATGAATAGAGCTGCCAGAAATATCAAACGTCCACTGTTCCGAAATCGAAAACCCATTGCTGAGTTGAGGCCTGTTTTTAATCCCATTGAGCTTAGGCTCTAATGCTTGTAATGTTGAGTTTACAAACTGAATTGAGTCAACGCGGGTAAATTGTATATACCTGTGTATGAAATATATGTCTAAGAACGAATCTTTTAAATTAAGCTATATTATCATTTAAAACTTTGTCAATTTCATTCAATCTAACCACCAAATTATTGTCTTTAAAATTTGCTTTTTCTTCAAATTGTAAAGAACTCGTGGTATATTGTAATGCTACCAATGCCAACAAATCTTGCTTGTCTTTAAAGGCATAATTCTGAGCATATTCTATTAACTTGTCTGCCAGAATTTTTGTAGCTTTTCTAAAAATCTCTTCTTCCTCCCTTTTAATAGTTAACTTATATTGTCTGTCAGCTATTCTCACCGTTATAGAGATTTCTTCCATTTAGTTTATTTTTCAAATATTTCTATTTATTCAAAAGACCTATACACTTTTCAATTTCCCGCAACATTTCGTTAATCTTTATTTTTTGATCAAACGAATTTGTATTGTTATCAATCGATTTTGCAATCTTTAGCACTTTATACTTTTCTTCTAATTCTCTAATTGTTTTGCTCTGATTTTCAATTGTTTTAAATTGTTCAGCATTCTTTTTAGCCAAATGTAAGTTTTCAACTTTTAACTGATTTAACTTATCAACTAATTTGCGTAATTTGTATTCAATTCCTGATATTAAAATAGTTAAATCCTGCATTTGTTTGAAGTTCTCTTACAAAAATCATGTTACAAATATACATCAATATTTAGCTTTATGCAAATATTAATTTATTTTTTATTCTTTTTAAACGGTTACTTCCTCAATTTGTTTTCTTTAGGTATATAAAATATTTTTTTCTTTCTTTGATTTCTTCAATAAATTTTATATTTTTACAAAAAAAAATAACCATGACTGAGGAATTTTTGCATTATATATGGAAATACAAATTATTATATAGTGATTTGAAAACGACAGATAATGAAAGTATTGTAATAATTAATCCCGGTATTCATAATCGTGATGCTGGACCTGATTTTTTTAATGCTAAAATCAAGATTAAAGATACAATTTGGGCTGGAAATATTGAAATTCATGTAAATGCATCTGATTGGCATTTGCATAATCATCAAAATGATTTGGCTTACGATAATGTTATTCTTCATGTTGTTTTTAATAGCAACAAAATTATTTTAAGAAATAATGGAGCCCCAATACCTCAATTAATTATTAATAAATGTTTTGATGAAAATATTTATATAAATTATCAAAATTTTATTCAAAATAAGAATTGGATTCCTTGTGAAAAATTAATTAAAGATGCCAATCCATTTACAATTAGTAATTGGTTGGAATATCTATTAATAGAAAGACTTGAACGTAAAACCTTGGAATTACAAGAAATTTTTAAAAGAAATCATAATAGTTGGGAAGATGCTTTTTATCAATTGCTTGCAAAAAATTTTGGTTTTAAAATTAATTCTTATCCTTTTGAAGCTTTGGCTCAATCTTTGCCACTTACTTATTTAGGAAAGCATAAAAGTAATGAAAATCAAATTGCTGCATTGGTTTTCGGTCAAGCTGGTTTATTAAATGCGGATTTAGTTGATGACTATCCTCAATCTTTGTTTTCTGAATATGAATTTCTTAGAAAAAAATATAAATTAGTTCCTTTGAAATCACATTTATGGAAATTTTTGCGTTTGAGACCTGCCAATTTCCCTACAATCAGATTGTCGCAGTTTAGTGATTTGATTTACAAATCATCACATTTGTTTTCGAAAATCCTTGAATGTGAAAATTTAAATGAAATTTATGATTTATTTGAAGTTAAAGCTCATTCTTATTTCGACAATCATTATTTGTTTGATGAAAAATTATTAATTCCAAAACAGCGTTATTTAGGTAAATCAGCTATTGATTTAATAGTTATAAATACAATTGTTCCTATGTTATTTTTTTATTCTGAATCAAAAGATGAAAAAGAATATCAAAATCGAGCTTTTAGTTTTCTTGAAAATTTGGATGCTGAAAATAACTCAATTATTAACAAATGGAAACAATTGGGTATTAATATACAAAGCGCTTATGATACCCAAGGTTTAATCGAATTGAAAAATAATTATTGTACAACTAAAAGATGTCTGAATTGCAGAATAGGCAATGAATTGCTTAATAAAAACTACAATTTTAATGAATCTGCTAATTGATTGAAATCTATTCCATCAAAGTTTCCTGAACTCATCATTAGTAAATTTTTGTTATTCCATTCAATTGATTCTAAATAATTTACTAGTTCATCTGAATTTGTAAAGACAATTAAATCGTTTCTTTTAAAAGCATTTAAAACATCAAGTTCAGAAATGGGAGCTAATTTTTTATGGGCAATGGTATGAGGATTAAAATAAACGATAGCTTGGTTTGCGTCATTCATACATTCTTCATATTGCTTCAAAAATTCAAATGTTAAACTGCTAAATGAATGTAATTCCATACAAGCTATTAGTTGTCTTTCTGGAAATTGTGCATTAACAGCTGCTGTTGTTGCTTTTAGTTTTGAAGGTGAATGTGCAAAATCTTTATAAAAAGCGAAATTTTCAGTAATTTTAACAGCTTCAAGTCTTTTAGATGCTCCTTTAAAACTTGCTATTGCATTATAAAAATTTTCATCCGAAATTCCAATTTGATTACAAACCAATCGAGCACCTTCAATATTCAAAAGATTGTGATTTCCGAAAATTTGAATAGGATATTCTTTTTTATTAAAAATTATATAGGTAATTCCGTTTTTAATTATATGATTTGGAATGCTATATGCATATTTTTCAATGTTTTTTTTAGATGCTAATGAGATATCTTCAACAGTTTTGTCATTTTTACAATAAATGAGTTTGCCATTTTCTGATATTTTATCAATAAATATTCTAAATTGATCAATGTAATTTTCAAAAGTTGGGAACACGTTTATATGATCCCATGCTATACCGCTAATTAACGCAATGTCAGGATTATATAAATGAAATTTTGGTCTTCTGTCGATTGGTGAAGTCAAATATTCATCACCTTCAATTATCATGTATTTTGCTTCTTCAGTTAGTTTAACCATAACTTCAAAACCTTGAAGTTGAGCACCAACCATATAATCGCAATTTATCTCCATTTGATTAAAAACATGAATAATCATAGACGTAATACTCGTTTTTCCATGACTACCTCCAATTACAATTCTTGTTTTGTTTTTGCTTTGTTCAAAAAGATATTCGGGATAGGAAAATATTTTTAAGCCAAGTTTTTGTGCTTTAATAAGTTCTGGATTGTCTAAGCGGGCATGCATACCAAGTATTACCGCATCAATATCAGAAGTAATGCTTGCTTCGTCCCATCCTTCTTTTTCAGGTAATAGTCCATATTTAGCTAATCTGCTTTTTGAGGGTTCAAATATTTCATCATCAGAACCTTTAACTTCAATACCTTTTTTATGTAAAGCAATTGCCAAATTATGCATTGCACTTCCTCCTATTGCTATAAAATAAACTTTCATATATAGTTTTTTAATCAATTAATCGAAATTTGAAAATATTTTAGTTAGCTGTATTATATGGCAAAAGTAGTAAATATTTAAATTAAATAAGATTCAATTTCTGATTTCCATTTTATAAATCCATCTATAAATTCGGAGTAATCGTGATAAATCCTATGATAATTTTCATCCTTTGAATTTATATATGCTGTTTTTCCTTGAAATTTTATAGTATTTAAAATATCTTCAATTGTATTTAGTTTTTGTTTTAATTTTTCTTTATTTTTTTCAATATGCCATATGTATGTGGCCTCTTCTGTATCTAAAGTTTCCCATATAATATGATACATCTTTTCACCTTCTATCAAAAAAACAAAAGAAAATGGTTTTAATACAAATCTGAGTTTCATTATATGGTAAGCATGTTTGCTTGAAAGTAAGCGAAGATGTTTATAATGTTTTGTATTTGTAATTTGTAAAATATCTTCAAATAAATCTTTATCGTTTTTGTAAAATGCATTAGAATTGTTTTCATCTCCAGTCATCATTGCAAAACATTCATCCATAGTAAATAAACTTTTGTCGATGTTGAAATTTTTTTTCTTTTTGAGAAAATCGCCAACAAATTCAAATTTAACAGAATCAATTGTTTTGCTATTGATTTTGCTAATTTCAGGGGATTGTGCTAATACTTCTGATATTTCCCAATTTACAAATTTAATTTCAGTAAAAACATTTATTCTTTTGGTTTTAAGTACATTAGCAAAATAATTTTTTATAGCATCAAATTCGGCTCTAATGTCATAATTTAAAATGCTAAATTTTATAGATTGTTCATAATTTTTTAATTTTTTACTAAAACTTACACATCCAAATTCAAATTGCAAGTCTTTAATTGGAATTGAAAAGGTTTCGTATTTTGAAAAAGTATTATTTCTTGTTGCTAATGATTTTTCGGTAATTTCTTTATTGTTTAAATTAATTTCTTTTGTTTCAAATGTTTCAGTATCATATAATTTAGAGTAGCTGTCATTAATATCAGTAATATTTGAATTATGTGTATTTATTACACTTAATAGTTTTGAAGTATTGATACTTCTGAAATTAATTTTTGTAATTGTATTAAATAATTCGCTGTTATCTAATTGATAATCTGTAAACTCAATTTCTGAATTGAAATATTGGAGAATTTCAGCAAAAATAAAATTTTGATCTTCATGATATTTTATAATTTTAATATGCCAAGAAACAGGATATTTAAATGATTCAATATAATCGGGTAAATCCAAATTACATAATGTCAATTCATGATCTTCAGTTAAATAAGCAAAATTATCTTTAAATGTCAAGATGAGTTCTATTCCGTTCATTTTAAGTATTTTAAAAAGGCTAAAGCTTGTTTCTTGCGAAAATGCTTTAGCCTTTTTTGTTATTTTAAATCCATCGCACAAGATTAAAGTCTTGACGATGTGGCAAATCTTTGTTTTTAGGATACATTCTGAAAGCATAATCAAACACTCCAGCAGTATTGGCTGCTATATCGCATTTGAAAACAATAATTCCATTTTCTCTTTTTTCTGAATTCATTTCAATGATAAATAATGGTTTTTTAACTTCGTCATTAATCTTTTGCCCAAATAATACTTCAATTCCCAATTCAACACCTGATAGTTCATTTAAATGAACTATTATTTCAGCTTTGAAATTTTCTCCCAATGATAGTGGTTTTTGAGAAGAGTCTGGTAAATTAACTTCAAGAATTTCAATACTATCCCAACTTCTTAAAACTTTTCTTTTCCATGAAGCAATATTGCGAGCAAGCAAATAATTATTATCGGTAATTAATGTAGAACGAACAAACATTTTGTTGTAGAATTTAGAATAATAATCATCTAATTGACGTTTCATTGTAAATTCTGGTGCAATTTTTGCAATTGTGTTTTTTACATAGCTAATCCATTTTACAGGTACACCGCTTGCATCTTTTTGATAATAAGCAGGAATAATTTCATCTTCAAATGTAGTATAAATCGTTTCTGCATCTAATTCATTTTGAAAATCTTGGCTTTCATATGTTTGTTCTTCTTTAAGAGCCCAACCTGCTTCTGGTTTGTAGCCTTCTGCCCACCAACCATCTAAAACACTGAAGTTTACAACGCCATTCATTACGGCTTTTTCACCACTAGTTCCTGATGCTTCAAGAGGGCGAGTAGGAGTATTTAACCAGATATCTACACCTCTAATTAAATATTTGGCTAATTCAATATCATAATTTTCAACAAATGTAATTTTTCCAATAAATTCAGGCATTTTTGAAATTTCAATAATTCTTTTAATTAAATCTTGACCTGCTTTATCGTTAGGATGAGCTTTTCCTGCAAACACAAATTGAACAGGCATTTTTGAATTATTAACCAAAATCGATAATCTTTCAAGATTAGTAAATAGTAAATGTGCACGTTTATAAGTTGCAAATCTTCTAGCAAATCCTATAGTTAATGCATTAGGATTAAAGGCATCCATTAATTTAAAGATTAATTTGGGATTGTCGTTTCTGCGAGTCATATCATCGGTTAAGCGACTTCTTAAATAATCAATTAATTGTTGTTTTTGTTTTAGACGTAATTTCCAAATTGTTTCATCTGGTACGTTAAATATTTTTTGCCAATATTCTGTATTCGATTGATCGTTTAAAAATTCTTCCCCAAATTCTTTTTTATAAAGTTGTTGCCACGATTTAGAAGTCCATGTTGGATAATGAACACCATTAGTTACATAACCTACGTGGATTTCATCTGGGAAATAACCTGGATAAAGTTTGTTAAACATTTCTTGAGAAACTCTACCGTGAATTTTACTAACACCATTAACTTCTTGTGAAAGTTTAAATGCCAATACACTCATTGAGAATTTTTCGTTTGTATCATTTTCAATAAATTTACCTAGATTCATAAATTGATCCCAGCTAATATTCATTTGTTCAGCGAAATGAGGTAAATAAATACGCATTAAATCTTCGCTAAAAGTATCATGCCCAGCCGGAACTGGGGTGTGAGTTGTAAATAATGTAGATGCTCTTACAACTTCAGTAGCTTCGTCAAATGAAAGTTTTTCATTCTGAATATATTTAACCATTCTTTCGAGGGTAATAAATGCAGCATGACCTTCATTACAGTGATAAATGTCTGGTTTTATGTTAAGTGCGTCAAGCATTTTAATTCCACCTATGCCTAAAAGCAATTCTTGTTTTAATCGATTTTCCCAATCACCACCATAAAGTCTGTGTGTTACTGAGCGATCAGCATCAGAATTTTCTTCAATATCAGTATCTAAGAGATATAAAGGGATTCGTCCAACATCAACTTTCCATATTTTTGCAAAAAGTCTTCTGCCTGGTAATCCAAAGCTTATTTTTATCCATTCACCATCCGAATCTCTCACTGGAATTAATGGCAATTGTGTAAATTTTTGAGGAGTATATATAGCAACTTGATCACCTGAAATGGCAATGTTTTGTTGGAAATAACCATAACGATATAATAGTCCTATTCCAACCATATTTGAATTACAGTCGCTAGCTTCTTTTAAATAATCACCAGCAAGCATACCTAAACCACCTGAGAATATTTTTAAAGTGTCATGTAATCCAAATTCCATACTAAAATAAGCGATTTGTTGTTTTGATTTCTCCGAAGCATTTGCCATATATGAATCAAATAAATCACAAACTTTTTTTAGTTTTGCCAAAAATTTATCATTTTTCTCTAATGCTCTAAGTTGTTCCATTGATAAGGCTTCAATTAGTGCTATTGGATTGAATTTTAGTTTACTCCAGAGTTCTGGGTTTGCCATTTCAAATAGTTCTGAAGCTTCATAATTCCACGACCACCAAATATTTTTTGCTAATCGTTGTAATCCTTCCAACTTTTGTGGAATACTTGGTTTAATCAATATTTTTTTCCAATCTGGACGTGATTCTTTTATTTTTTGTAATTTATGAGTAATTTCCTTTTGTTGTTTATTTATGAACAAATCAGATCGTTGTAATGATTTTTCAATAGCTAAACAATAAGTTTTTTGATAGTTTATAATCAAATTATTCCATAAAGCACTTCGAGAAATGTCGAAAGATAGTTTTCTAAGTTCATTTATTTCTTTTTCATTTTTTAAAGAACAATTGAAGATAGTTTCAGTAATTTTTTTAACTACTTCGTAATCATTGTTGTCATTTCTTTCGATGACATTTATGCAACTTCCATCTATTTGTTTATCATTTTTTATCCATAGTCCGAAGCCTGCTAGCGTAGTTGTAATTGTTGGAATATGAAAAGCAAGACTTTCCATTGGGGTGTAACCCCATGGTTCATAGTATGAAGGAAAAACAGAGCCATCAAAACCAATTAGAAAATCGTAATAATCCATATTAAAAACACCATCGTTTCCATTTAAATAAGCTGGAATAAAGAATATTTTTACTTTATCTTCTGGCAAATTATTCAGATTGTTTTTGTTAAAATGGTTTAGAATTGGATCTTTTTCTGGTTCATATAAGTAATGAGTAAGATATTCATTCGAAAGTGGATTTTCAAAATCTGGATTTTCAATTCTGCTTATAAAATCCAGATTTAAACCAGCTTGATGTCCTGGTACTGCTATTACTGCAATAATTTCTTTTTTTAGTTTTTTATTTTTATTTAATTCGCCCATTGCATCAATAAACAAATCAATTCCTTTATTTTTGAATTCATATCTTCCTGAATTGATAATCAACATGCTATCTTCAGAAAGTTTTTGATTAACAAGCGAACTTAAGGTTTTAATTATTTTTCTTCTTGAGTTTTGTCTTTTGCTTTCAAATTTTTCTTTTGATGGAACAAAAGAATCTTCAAATCCGTTTGGCGTTACATTATCTACATTTTTACCCAAAAACTGTTTACATTCTTTATTAGTAATTTCGCTAACTGTTGTAAATGCATCAACTTCATTAGCAGCTGTTTTTTCTAATGAATGTTTTGCAACTACACCAAATTCTTTTGAGATGATATCTGCATTATATGAGTTCATGTTGTTATAAAGAGGAAGTCCATTTCCAGCAATACATCTTCCTAATACAGTGGCATGTGTGGTAAAAACAGTGCCAATTTGAGGTACAAATTTCTTTAAATATAATACCCCAGTACCAGTCATCCATTCATGAAAATGAGCAATAATTTTATCTGATGAAGTTAAATTATAATCATAAAAGCTTTCGATAACTTTTGCTGCTGCATAACCAAATAATGCGGGTTCAATATAATCCCATTGTCCTGATAATGAATCAAGTTTATAATATTCCCATAATGAAGCAAAAACTTTATCTTTTTCAGCAAAATAAGGAGTGAAATCAACCAAAATAGCAATCGGATTTCCACTAATATTCCATCTTCCAATTCTAAATCTAAGTCCATTTGCTTCAGCTTCTTCACGCCATGTTTTATATAAATATTTATCTTCAATAAATTCTGGATTAGGAACGTTGTCTTTCCATACGTCGGGACCAATGTTTATATAATTGTCATTATATTCATTAACTATGGTTTTTGCTTTGGTAGAAATTACAGTGTAAATTCCACCTACTTTATTACAAACTTCCCAACTTGTTTCAAATATATAATCCGGATTTAAATTATTCTGATTCATTTTTTTTATTTATTTGCTCTAAAACATTAATTAATTCATTGATTTTGAATGGTTTTGAAACAAAATCATTCATTCCTGAAGCAAGATATTCTTCTTTGTCTTGTTTCATAACATTGGCTGTCATTGCCACAATTCTTATTCCTTTTGATTTATTTATGGCTTCTTCAATTTTTCTAATTTGTCTTGTTGCATCAATGCCATTCATAATTGGCATTTGAACATCCATAAGTATAATGTCGTATTCATTAGCAAGAAATTTTTCAACAGCAATTTCTCCATTTTCAGCAATATCAACATCATGTCCCATCTTTTCTAATGTCATTTTTGCCACTTTCTGATTTATCAAATTGTCTTCAGCTATTAATATTTTATGTTTTTTACCGATTTCTATATTGTTTAATTCAGATATTTCGTTTTCAATTTTTTCAGGGGAACTACCTATTCCAACTTCAACTGTAAACCAAAAAATTGATCCTTTTCCCAGTTCGCTTTCTACTCCAATTTCCCCTTTCATTTTTTCTGAAAGTTTTTTAGAAATTGCTAATCCCAATCCTGTTCCACCATGTTTTCGTGTGGTATAGGAGTAAACTTGAGAAAACTCTTTGAATAGTTTTTTTTGTCCTTCTTTTGAAATACCTATTCCTGTATCGATTATTTTAAAATGTAATTTAATAGTGCTTTTTGTTTGTAATATTTTTGAAACAAATACTTCAACACTTCCTTTTTCTGTAAATTTAATTGCGTTGTTTACCAAATTAAGAATAATTTGATTTAATCTTATGGGATCTCCTTTAATATATTGGGGTGTGTCAGTTGAATAATTAATTTTTAACTCAATACCTTTTTCATTGGTTTTAATTTGTAGAATTTTAATTATATCGTTAATGTTCTCAATTAAATCAAAATCAATATTTTCCATCGATAATTGATCTGATTCAATTTTTGATAAATCTAAGATATCATTAATAATTGCTAATAAATTATTTGCTGAAATACTTATTAAATTAAGATGTTCTTGTTGTTCCGTATTTAAATTGGTGGTTTTTAGAATGTTTGCCATACCAATTATCCCATTCATTGGGGTTCTAATTTCATGACTCATATTTGCAAGAAATCTGCTTTTTGATTTTGTTGCAGATTCTGCAAGATCTTTTGCTTTAATAAGTTCGGTTTCAAATTTTTTTCTTTCAGCAATATTTCTTATAATTCCCTGTATAACTGATCTTCCATCTATTATTATCAAGCTTGAAGTCATTTCTACTGGTATATTCTCTCCTTGAGCATTTAATAAAATAGTTTCTATTTTTATTGGGTTTGAAGATAATTTTAGATTATTTACAAATTCAGTAAAAGTAAAACCTCCAAATTTATTATTATCAATTGAATGTAATTTTGATTGGTGTGTTCCTATGAGTTGATCTTTAGTACGTTCTAGTAAATTTTCTGCTGCGGGATTGGCATCAATAATTATTCCTGTTAAACTATCTGCCAAAAGAATTGCATCGGGTGCACCTTCAAATAAATTTCTGAATCTTTCTTCTCGATCTTTTAATGTTGCTTCAATTCTTTTACGTTCAATTGCATATCTGATAGATCTACTTAATAATGAAGAAGTAATTTCATTTTTTACCAAATAATCAGCAACACCTTGTTCTAGAGCTTTATTATCAGTTTCGAAATTATCCATACCTGTAAGTAAAATAGATGGTGTATTTACTCCAAGTTTCGAAACTTTTTCAATAAAATCAAAACCATTTCGAGCTCCCAAAAGATAATCAACCAAAAAAACATCATATTTGTTTTTTTGTATCATTTCTAAAGCTTTTTCAATAGAAGATGCCCAACTTAAAAAATACTTAATATTGTGATTTTCGCTTAAAATATCTTTTGTGATGATGTAATCCTCTTCATCATCTTCAACTAATAATATTTTAATTGCATTTTCTTGCTTTCTCATTGTTAATTGTTATTTGGAAGTCTTACAATTTCAAACCAATAGTTTTCAAGCGCTTTTATAACACTTAGCAGACCACTGAAAGTAACTGGTTTGGTTATAAACGAATTAGCTCCTAAGTTATAAGTTTTTAATACATCTTCTTCTGCATCCGAAGTTGTAAGTATAATAACAGGAATTTGTTTAAGATTATCATCAGATTTAATTTCTTTAAGTGCTTCACGACCATCTTTTTTGGGCATATTTAAATCTAAAAGTATAATGCCTGGTCTTGGAGAATCTGCTGGATTTTGATATTTCCCAATTCTTTTTAAAAATTTCATTAACTCTTCTCCATCTTCTACAAAATAAAGCTCATTTGCAATTCTGCTTTCTGATAATGCTTCTTTAGTAAGATATCTGTCGTCAGGATCATCTTCTGCCATTAATATTATGATAGGCTTAATGTCTTTATCCATTTTTTAGATTTTTATTAAAATTAATAATTGCAGTGAAGTTTTCATTATCAATACTATCTATTGTTACTTCACTTTTATGTCTTTCAATTATTTTTTGAACCAAAGTTAATCCAATCCCAAATCTTTTGCTGTTTTCTTCAATATTTAATTGTTGAAAAGGTTCAAAAATTTTATGTTTGTATTTGATATCTATACCGATACCATTGTCTTTGATTATTATTTGATTGAATTTTCTATTAGATTTTCCTTCATATACAGAAATTTCTAATTTTTTTTCTTTATTTGCAAAGTTAATAGCATTTGTTATAAATTCGGTAAATAAAATCTTAATTTGATTTTTATCCCCTGTTATTTCAGGTAGTTTGTTTATAGAAATCTTGTTTTCATGAAGTAGAAAACTAAATTTTTCATTTAAAATTTCTGTTATTAAATTGTTGGTATTTATTGTTGTAAATTTATCTCCTTTTAAATTTATTTCAGAAAAAAGCAATAATCCATTAAACATCGATCGCATATTGGATGCAAAAGTTTGAATTTTTTTTAATATTTCTAATTCTGAGCTATTTGTATCAGACAAGAGTTTGCTTGATAGTCTGTCAGAAAACAATATTATTTTACGAAGAGGTTCTTGTAAATGGTGTGAAGAACTAAATGTAAGTTGTTCTAAATCTAAATTTCTTTGTTTTAATATTTCTTCTTTTTGTTTTAATGATCTAACTAAATTCAGGAAGACAACAATTATAACAATGAATGTCATAATTGTTAAGAAACTGATTAATCCTGTTTTTCTTAGAACTAAATCATAAATTGACGATTTGGTTTCAGAAAATACCAAACCATAATTAAATCCGAAAATATTAATTGGATATACAGCAGAAATTATTTCTTCTTTATTCTTATTATAACTTACAGTTTGGTTATACAAATCTTCATAATTATTGCTTATTGACTTTGTAATAATATCGTTTTTTGAGTATAATATGTTTTTATTTAGATTGTTATAGGTAATATTTCCTTTATAGTCAATTAAACTTTGGAAATACTGATTACTGATATGATATTGTTTAAATATAATTTCGAAATAAGTTTTAAGTTCAATTTTAATTCTTAAATTCGCTATAAAATCATTGCCATCTTTTAAAGTTGAATTGTATATCAAATTTTTGTTAGTATCAAAATATCCAAAGTTTTTCTTTTCTAAAGTTTTTTTACTTATTTCTAAAAATGATTTCTCGAAATAATTATCAGAGTTACCATTGAAAATGAAGCGATTTCCTTGGTTGTCAATAATCTCAATAGATGAAATTAAATCATTATATTTTATAAAAAATTGACGAAGTTTTCTAACTGATTCACTTTGAGCGTTTTTTTCTTTAAATAATTGATATAAATCATATTTATTGAAATAAAAATTTAAATCATTTTTTAAATCATTTAAATCTTCTTCAACCTCAATACCACATAGTTTGGCTTGTTTTGAAATAATAATTCTATGAGCTTTTATTTGTTGATTATAAAAGCTAACATAAAAGAATACATTTAAGCCTATTACAATAAAAATGATTATTGTGATAACTATACCGATATTTTTGTAAAACTTCATTAATATTATTTGCTTATTTTAATTACATACCAATTTAATTCTTCAATAACAGACACGTATAAAAAATAATATGTATCATCTATCAATAAATTTTCAAATTCTGATTTGTTTTTTATAATATTTTCAAATGCAAAACGGATATTTTTATTTTTATTTTTTAAAAGATTATAGTCTTCTTTTTTGTAAGTATCCTGTTTAATTGTTTCAAAATATTTGTGATTAACCAATGTAGGTAAGTTTAATAAATTGATTATTAGTTCATTAGCGCTAACAATGATACCTGAAGCATCTACAATAATAATATCTTGATTATCAGTCTTAAAATATTTGTCAGTTATTTGATTTATGGTGATATCAATTCCCGGAACTCCTACCAATTCATTATTATAATAAACTGGAGCAATAGCAGATACCATCCACCCCCTTCCAGCTGGGTCAACATAGGGTTCGTTAACCCAAACTGCCTTTTTTTGAGGGTTATGTTTTTCATCTGCAAGATAATAGAAGTTATATTCAGGTATAATTAATTTTTTCTCATATTGAGTTAAAACATCAAAGAATGGATAAATTCTGTTATAAGAAAATTTGTCATTATAATACAATTGAGCAATTGCTTTGTTTTCATTCATTGATCTGATGAAGAAAGTATCAAGTGGTTCAGTAAAACAAACAATTCTTTTAATTTCTTCATTTATTGGAAT
The DNA here is from genome assembly GCA_964636105.1 of uncultured Bacteroides sp. GTDB lineage: Bacteria > Bacteroidota > Bacteroidia > Bacteroidales > JACABE01 > JACABE01. The sequence continues at coordinate 1,607 of CAZWRD010000039.1, read as the reverse complement.
ATAGCCTGAAACAAAAACTGCTGATTTGCCATCGTTTTTTATTTTATAATAAACACCTTCACTAGAAATATCATATTGATTGTTATCTTTACAGTCAATATTTGATTGATTTTCATACAGATACTGAATAAAATTTGCTAGTTTACTTACTTCTAGTTTAATTGGAATAAAATCATTGTTGATTTTATTACTCAATTCTTTTATATTATTTAAGTTGATTTGTTTTTCTTTTTCACTAACTTTGTTTCTATTGCAAGATATTGCTAAAAAAGAAAATACGATGAAAGCTAAAATTATTTTTTTCATTGAATGCAAAAATTATAAGGTAAAACCAAAAGTTATATATACATTTTCATTTTTAGGATTCGTAATAAATGATGCTTTTATTGGTAAGCTAAAAGTAGGTGTAATTTGAATTTCCTTTTTTGCTGTAAATCCGATATTTACTGCACTAAATTTATTTGCATAATAACCTTCCATTGGCGTAAAACCTGTAACAATTTCACATTCAGTATTTTTTATTTTAAAATTGTATCCAAATTCAAAATAAGTAGAATAATATTTATCAGAAGTTAATGGTTTTGGGTCAAATCCATATACAAATGAATATAAACCAATTGAAAATGGAAGTTTTTGGTTTGTATATTTTATACCAGCTTCCAATGTATGCGCTGTATTGCTGTTTTTGAAATTAAAAAAACTGTTATTGTTTGTTAATGAATCATATGGGTAAAAGAAGTCTGTAAGAATGATTGTGAAATTTCCGATACTGTAATTTGCAAATAAATCAATTTCTGCAAAATCGCCAGTAGTTGTTGTTGAAGCCCATGTACCAATGCTGAAATTTTTATAAGAATATGTTATTGAAGGCTGAATACTTGGTGTGTTGCCAAAATCATTGGCTCTCCATATATATCGGTTCATAACATCAACATTTACAGAAATATCATGATTTTTGTTTTCATTGTTTTCTGTTTGGGCATTTACAAAAAATAAAGGGGATAATGATAAAATAATTGAAAATAGAATTTTTTTCATATTGATAAATATTTAATTGTTAGTATATTGCATAATAGGTATTTCTATAATAAAAATACTACCCGTATTTAACTGGCTTTCTAGTTTAATACTTCCTTTATGGCGTTCAATAATTTTTTTGCATATAGCCAATCCAATCCCATTCCCTTCATATTCAGTTCGTCCATGCAATCTGACAAATGGTTGGAATATCTGTTCGGAATATTGTTCTTCAATACCTATTCCATTATCTTTTATCGAAATTTGAAGTAGGTTATTTGATAATAAATTTGAATTGATTTGTATTATTGGAATATTATTTTTGTTCTGATATTTTAGAGCATTGCTAATTAGATTGTTAAATAATTGAGTTATTTGGGTAGAATCTGCATCAATTTCAGGTAATTTAGATACATGAATTTGAGCTTTAGATCTTTCAATAGCAATTTCGAAATCAGAGATTACTTCATTTACAATCGTATTTAAGTCAACTTTTTTAAAAGGATTTCCTTTAGAAGAAATTCTTGAGTATGTAAGCAAATCATTTATCATTTTTTGCATTCTCATTGAAGAAGAGTTCATTCTGTTAA
>CAZWRD010000038.1:0-25291 GCA_964636105.1 uncultured Bacteroides sp. | reverse complement strand
ACCTGAGACCCTCTGATTAACAGTCAGATGCTCTAACCGACTGAGCTAAGGAGGATTATTTCCTTTTTTTACTCCTTGTTTCTCCTCTGATTAATCCCGCATGTGCGGGACTCTAACCGACTGAGCTAAGGAGGAATTTTTTTCGTGATTTGAGATTGCAAAATTACATAAAGTTTTAAAATAAACAATACCTTTGCAAAAAAAAAATAAAAAAAATTTTATGAGTAAAGTACTAGGAATGGGTAACGCATTGGTTGACATTATGACACGTCTTGAAAGCGATGCTTTACTAAATGATTTTAATCTTCCTAAAGGAAGCATGCAATTAGTTGATAAAAATACAGCCGAATTTGTATTAAGTGGAACGAAACATCTTGATAAACAGCAATCTTCAGGTGGTTCTGCCGCTAATACCATTCACGGATTGGCAAATTTAGGTGTCGAAACTGCTTTTATCGGAACTATTGGCGAAGATGAATTTGGAAGTTTTTTTCATGACGATTTATTGAAAAACAATATACAACCCAGCCTTTTTAAAGTAAAAGCTGAATCAGGAAGAGCCATTGCATTGGTAAGCCCCGATTCTGAAAGAACTTTTGCTACTTTTTTGGGTGCAGCCATTGAATTATCTGCAAATCACCTTACAGCTGAAGTTTTTGACGGATATCATTATTTCCATATTGAAGGTTATTTGGTTCAAAATCAGGATTTAATCAGAAAAGCAGTTGAGCTAGCAAAACAAAAAGGATTAAAAGTTTCTTTAGATTTGGCTAGTTTTAATGTAGTTGAAGCCAATATCGATTTCTTGAAAGAATTGATTGTAAATCATGTAGATATTGTTTTTGCAAATGAAGAAGAAGCTAAAGCATTTACAGGTATGCAACCCGAAGAAGCTTTGCATGAAATTGCAAAAAATTGCGAAATTGCCGTAGTTAAAATTGGGAAAAATGGTTCACTGGTCAAAAAAGATGGTGTTGTTTATACTATTGGAGTTATAAAAGCAAATAGCATTGACACAACTGGTGCTGGTGATGTTTATGCATCTGGCTTTTTATATGGTTTAGTTAATGGCTTGTCATTGCAAAAATGTGGCGAAATTGGTGCATTACTTTCAGGTAAAGTAATTGAAGTAATTGGAGCTAAGATGAATGATGAAATATGGAATAGTATTCGCAGCAGAGTAGCTGAAATTAAAAATTCATAGATATTAGTAAATTAAAATTTTTTTTTGAGAAATTCAGGAGATTGAGATTGTAATGATTTTATAAAAAACAAAGATAGGTTATTGATTAATTTTTTATATATTTGCAATCCTTTTTTGAGAATAATAATTAAATCAATTTATATACCATGAAGGTTTACCAAACAAACGAAATCAAAAATATAGCCATAGTTGGAGGGGCTAAATCAGGTAAGACCACCATCGCAGAAGCAATGCTGTTTGAGGGTGGATTAATAAAAAGACGTGGAACTATTGACGACAAAAATACAGTTTCTGATTACAGAGCTATTGAATTAGAACGTCAAAATTCTATCTCGTCAACTTTATTATATATCGAACACAAAGGATTTAAAATTAATATTATAGATGCACCAGGTTTCGATGACTTTGTTGGAGAAGTAGTTTCTGCCCTTAAAGTTGCCGATACAGCAATTATGATAATGAATGCACAAACAGGCATTGATGTTGGAACTGATGTAGCTTGGCGTAATTCTAGTCAAAATGGAGTTCCTGTAATATTTGCAATTAATCATTTGGAACATGAAAACTCTAATTTTGATGAAATCTTTCGTCAATTAAAGCAAAATTACGGAAAAAACGTAACTGCTTGTCAATATCCAGTAAATCCAGGTTTAGGATTTAATGCAATTATTGATTTGGTGAAAATGAAAATGTTGAAGTTCCCTGAAAATGGAGGAACTCCAGAAGAACTTGATATTCCTGCTTCAGAAATGGATAAAGCAGAAGAATTACACGGAGTTTTAGTTGAAAATGCAGCCGAAGCTGATGAATCATTAATGGAAATTTTCTTTGATAAAGGAACTTTAACCATTGACGAGTTAAGACAAGGGATTAAAGCAGGTGTTACCAATAGAGGATTGTTCCCAGTAATGTGTGTAAATGGAAAACACAATATGGGTGTTCAGAGATTATTGGAATTTATTACCTATAATGCTCCTTCTCCAAACGATATGAAGAATGTAAAAACGGTTTCAGGTAAATCTTTGGAATATAAAACTACAGATCCTGCTACCTTATTTATTTTTAAAACAGGTATTGAAGAACACTTAGGCGAAATTTCATTCTTTAAAATCTATGCTGGAGAAGTAACCGAAGGTATGGATATTATAAATGTCTCTAATGGTTCAAAAGAACGTATATCTCAAATATTTTCAATTGCTGGTAAAAATCGCGAAAAATTACCAAAAGCAGTTGCTGGTGATATCGTTTCAACCATCAAATTGAAAAGTTGTTTTACTAACAATACATTAAATGCGGGTAAAAATTCTGAAGAACTTATTACTCCTATTGTTTTCCCTGATCCAAAATTCAGAACTGCAATAAAAGCTAAAAATCAAGCGGATGATGAAAAATTAGGTGCCATTTTAAATGAGATGCACAAAGTTGATCAAACCATCACGATTGAATATTCTAAAGAATTAAAACAGATTATTTTAAGTGGACAAGGCGAATTGCATTTGAATATTGCAAAATGGCATTTGGAAACACTTCATAAAATTGAAGTTGATTTCATTGCTCCTAAAATACCATATCGCGAAACTATTACCAAACCTGCAAAAGCTACTTATCGTCATAAAAAACAATCAGGTGGTGCCGGACAATTTGGTGAAGTTCATATTTTAATTCAACCTTATACTGAAGGTATGGCTAATCAAACAGAATTCCCTATCAGAGGGGTAACTGAGGAAAAATTAGCTTGGGGTGGTAAATTGATTTTCAACAACTGTATTGTTGGTGGAGCTATTGATGCACGCTTTTTACCTGCTATTCTTAAAGGAATTATGGAGAAAATTGAAGAAGGTCCATTAACTGGTTCTTATGCACGTGATATCGTTGTTAACGTTTATGATGGAAAAATGCACCCGGTTGATTCAAACGAACTTTCGTTTAAATTAGCAGGTCGTCAGGCTTTTAGAGAAGCATTTAAAATTGCTGGACCTAAAATTTTGGAACCAATTTACGATGTTGAAGTTATTGTTCCTTCTGAAAGTATGGGTAATGTAATGACCGATTTACAAGGCAGAAGAGCAGTAGTTATGGGCATGGATAGCGAAGGTAATTATCAGATTATCAAAGCTAAAGTACCTTTGGCTGAAATGAATAGATATTCAACAGCTTTAAGCTCTTTAACCAGCGGTAGAGCTACATATTCATTAAAATATGCAGATTACCAACAAGTTCCTACTGATGTTCAGAATGCATTATTGAAAGCATACGAAGAACAAGAAAAAGACGACGAATAGTAATTATTTTTCTATAATTAAAGAAAAACTCCGGCAGATTTGTCGGAGTTTTTTTTTAAGCATTGTATTAACAATACTTTGTTGATTTTTAAATATTAGCCTTAAAAAACATTAAGCATAATAGCTTATCTTTGAAATTATATTTCAATAAGAATTTAATGAAAATAAATAAAAATCTGATTGTAGGAATTTTACTTGTTTTGCTTATATCTGTTTTAAGTTTTTTTGCTTACAAATATTACAGAAAGCTAAAACAACCACTTGCACCCATAATTAATGCGATTCCACCTGACGTAATTGCTTATGCTGAGTTTAAAAATTTATATGAATTGTGGAATTCACAAAATTTAAATAATGAAATTTGGGTTGAGTTACAGAAAATTAAACTCTTTGAAAATACCCAACGCAATTTGTTTTTTTTAAATACGATTATTAATCTTAATGATGAAATTAAACAAATTGTAAGCACACAAAAAATGATTCTCTCCTTACATCCTTCAACTACTGATAAATGGAGTTTCTTGTTTTTGTGTAATGTAAATAAAACGATTGAAACTACTGATGTTAATGATTTTATAAAAGAAATTGGATTAAAGAATATTAAAAAAATTGAGAAGGATCATATTTGTTTTTATAGTATCACAACTCCTTCAACAACATATTTTTATGTTATCGAACAAGGTGTTTTTATTGGTAGTGTTGATAGTACTCTTGTTGAAAAATCTATAAATCAATTGAATTCAGGAATATCAATTTCTAATGATAAAAATTTTCAATTTGTAAATATGTCATCAGGAAAGAAAGTTGATGCAAATTTTTATATAAATTATAGTAATCTAGCAGTTTATGTTTCAAAATTTATAAATCTAAATGAAGATTTAAATTTGGAATTTATAAAGAATATTGCAAAATGGACAGAATTTGATTTGATAATTAAAAAAAACAAATTATTGCTTAATGGTTATACTTCTTCCGATTTTTCATTTCTTGATGTTCTAAAAAATGAAATACCTTCTGAAACTCAAATAGCGTCAGTTTTGCCTGAAAAAACCATAATGTTTACAAATATTAATTTTTCTGATTATGCTACATATTATTCTAATTATAAGCAGTATATCAGAAGTAATGAAAAGGTTTTAGATTACGATAAAGAGTTGAATAAATTGAATTTAGCAGTTAAATTTAATTTGCGAGATAATTTTATAAAATGGATGGGAAAATCATACGCAATGGCAGTTGTAAATAACGATACTGACGATAATTATGCTGCTTATGTTATTTGTAATACTTCCGATTCTCATTTGGCAGATTCATGTTTAAAAGAAATTGCGATAGCTTCTCAGTTTGGTTCTAACTCATTGATTTCTAATAAAATTATATTGCCCTCTTTGCTGAAGTTATTATTAGGTGATTTATGTCAGTCATATCCTGAAGTATGGTTTGAAACAGCTGGAAATTATGTTGTTTTTGCCCAAAGCGAAGCTTCCTTAAAGGCTTATAAAGAGCAAATTAGTAATGGTGAAATGTTGGCAAATTCAAAAAAATATGCTGATTTTATTTCTTCAAACACTTTGCATTCGAATGTTTACACTTATTTTAATTTAGCAAATTCACAAGATTTTATTAAGCATATGCTTAAAACACAATATACCACTGTATTTGAAAGCGTTTTAGGTAATTTACATAGTTTTAGTCAGTTCTCAATGCAAATTAGTAATATTGACAAACGTTTTTATACTAATATTAATTTGGCTTTCAGTAAAAACGATAAAGTAATTCAAGATGTACTCCCCAAAGAAGAAAAAGTATCAGATGGGAGTGAACTTAGCTTTGACAATAAGCTTGTTTTACAAGCTTTTCTTGTTAAAAATTCCAATGATAAGAAACCCAATATTTTGGTTTTCGATGTGATGAATAATATGTATTGTATAGATTATGAGTTTAATATAAAATGGAAATTTGCACTTGATGGCAAAATACTAAGTAAGATATATGAAGTAGAATATTCAAAGAAATCAAAAAATACATATTTGTTTAATACTGAAAATTCTATTTATTTAATTGATGAAAACGGGAAAATTATTGAGAATTATCCTGTGAAATTACCAAAGAAAGCAACTGCCGGATTGTGTTTGATTGATTATGAAAAAAAGAAAGACTATCGCATTTTAATTCCTATAAATGATAAAAAGCTGATTTGTTTCAATTTAAAAGGTGATATAATAAAAGATTTTAATTCTCCTGCATTAAAAGAAGCAATAGTAAACACTACTCAGCATATTGTTTTTGGGGGTAAGGATAATATTTTGGTTAATGATAAAATGGGTAATTTTAAAATTTTAGATAGGAAGGGGAATGAAAGATTAAAGTTAAAGTCGCCATTTTATAAAAATCCCTCTGCAAAATTTTATTACGATGGTAGGTATTTACTAACTTCTGATATAACAAATACAATTCGATTTATTTCTACAAAAGCTGAAGTAGAAAGTAAAACTTTTAAGAATATTTCAGCAAATGCTATGTTTTTTTATGAAGACTTTAATAATGATGGAACTAAAGATTTTATATTTATTTCAGAAAATCAATTAGTAGTTCTACGAAAAGATGCTAAAGAAATCTATAAATATTCATTTAAATCTAAGGTTTTTGCTGATGCAAAATTTTATGAAAACACAATACGAGGAAGATTGATGGTTGTTTTAGGTATTGATAATCAAATATATGTTTTTAACAAAAAGGGATTGTTAGATGAGTCATTGGCTTTTAAAGGAGAAAGTTTTCCTGTAATTGCAGTATTTAACGATAAAAAACAATTAAATTTGATAACTATTTCGGGCAATAAATTGCTTAAATATACATTACAATAATATGCTAGAATTTTTAAATGAGATAGATACGCAAATATTTTTATTTCTAAATAGTTTTCATAATGCTTTTTTCGACAAATTGATGTGGATAATAAGTAGCAAAACGATTTGGATACCAATGTATTTGGGATTGTTTTATTTATTGTTTCGAAATTATAAAAAAGAGAGTTTTTTTATTTTTATTGCAGTTATTCTGGCGGTTTCATTAGCAGATAGTTTATCTGTAGCCATGTTTAAGGATGTTTTCAAACGATATCGTCCTTCGCATAATCAGGAAATAGAAAGTCTGATTCATATTGTAAATAATTATAGAGGAGGTAATTATGGATTTATTTCTTCTCATGCAGCTAATGTTTTTGCACTAGCTGTTATATTAAATAACTTTTTAAAATCGAAGTATAGATTTTTTACTTTTTTTATATTTTCGTGGGCAACTGTAGTTTGTTATAGTAGAATTTATCTGGGAGTTCATTATCCGGGTGATTTAATTGGAGGCGCAGTTTTTGGAAGTTTTGTTTCAATTCTAGTATTATTTTTGTATAAATATTTTAAAGAGAAGTATTTATATAAACTATTAAGATACTAAATTATTCTTTTTTGATTTATAATAAATTTGAAATCGAATGACCAGAGTTTAAGCAAAATTTATTAATTTAGCAGCTATAAAAAATTTTATGTCAAAACAAGAAGAAAAATACAATAAACGCCGATTAAAAAGTTCCTATATTACATCGATAATTAGTACTTCGTTGGTTTTGTTTATGCTAGGGATACTTGGTATGATAATACTTCATGCCCAAAAAATATCAACTCAAGTGAAAGAAAATATCGGTTTTTCAATTTATATGAAAGAGGATGCAAAAGAAACTGATATTATCATGTTTCAGAAATTTGTAGATGTCAAAGAATTTACAAAAAGCACCGAATACATAACCAAAGAGAAGGCTGCTGCTGATTTATCAAAAGATTTAGGTGAAGATTTTATCAATTTCTTGGGTTATAATCCTTTAACTGCAAAAATTGATGTTAAGTTAAAAGCAGATTATGCAAATAATGATAGTTTGTTTAGAATAGAAAAGGATTTAATGAAAAATCCTGTTGTAAAAGAGGTTTATTATCAAAAATCATTGGTTCAGGTAGTTAACGAGAACATTAAGAGAATTGGTATTTTTATTTTGTCTTTCAGCACTTTGTTATTAATAATTGCTATTGCATTGATTAATAATGTAATAAAATTGAGTGTGTACTCAAAACGTTTCTTGATTAAAACCATGCAACTGGTTGGTGCTACGCAATCGTTTATCAGACGTCCATTTATAATAAAAGGTGTTTTAAGCGGAATTTATGGGGCATTGGTTTCAATTATATTTTTAATTGGATTATTATATTTAGCACAAGATAATTTTCCTGAAATTTTTAATATTCAAGAGATTGATTTATACTTAATTGTGTTTGCGATTGTAATATTTTTAGGAATTCTCTTCTCGTGGATATCTACTTTTTTTGCAGTTCGCAAATATCTAAATATGAAAACCGACAGTTTATATTATTAAAATTCTTATTTTTGTAAAAAAATATTTTATGGCACAGAATGTTAAAAAAGTTATTGTAAATAATACAAAAGCAAATACATCACAGGTGAAACCAAGTGTTAAACCCAAAGTTTCAGAATCGCATCATTTAGAGTTTGCATTTGGAAAAGAAAACTATCGATTATTATTGATTGGATTAGGTTTTTTATTGGTAGGCTATATTTTAATGATTGGAGGTGGTTCTGAAGATCCCAATGTTTTTAGTGATAAAATATTTGATTTTCAGAGATTAACTCTTGCTCCAATTTTGTTGATTATTGGATTTGTGATAGAAATTTTTGCTATCATGAAAAAACCTAAAGACTAATTTAAATTTATAAATTATGACAATATTTGAAGCCATTATAATTGCCATCGTAGAGGGCATTACAGAGTTTTTGCCTATTTCTTCAACTGGGCATATGATTATAACAGAAAAGATTTTAGGTATGGAGAATACCGATTTTCTTAAAGCCTTTACTGTAAATATTCAGTTTGGTGCAATATTGTCTGTAATTGTTTTGTATTGGAAACGCTTTTTTCAAACCGTTGATTTTTATTTTAAATTATTTATTGCATTTTTGCCTGCAATGATTTTAGGCTTTTTGCTTGGTGATTTTATTGATTCATTACTTGAAAATGTTGTGGTTGTTTCAGTTACATTGTTATTAGGAGGTATTGTTTTATTGTTTGTTGATAAATGGTTTAATAATCCATCTGAAGATCAAGAAATCAAGTATTCTACAGCTTTTAAAATTGGTTTGTTTCAATGTATAGCAATGATACCAGGAGTTTCTCGCTCTGCCGCAACAATTATTGGTGGTATGAGTCAAAGGTTAAGCCGTAAAACAGCCGCTGAATTTTCTTTTTTTCTTGCAGTTCCAACAATGTTTGCTGCTTCTGCCTATAAATTATTAGAAAATTATAAAACTATTAATTCAGAAAATATTAGTATTCTGATTATTGGAAATGTTGTAGCTTTTGTAGTAGCAATGATTGCAATAAAAAGTTTTATTAGTTTTCTTACAAAATATGGTTTTAAGGTTTTCGGATATTATCGAATCGTATTAGGTCTGGTTTTATTGATTATGTTAGCACTAAATATACCTCTTTCAATAAACTAATGCAGCCATATAATTTTATAGAAGGGGAAATTTTATTAATAAATAAGCCCTACGATTGGACTTCTTTTGATGTTATTGGCAAAATTAGGAATTACATTAAAAAGAGTTTGGATGTAAAAAAGATAAAAGTAGGACATGCTGGTACATTAGATCCCTTAGCTAGCGGATTATTAATTGTTTGTACAGGAAAATACACAAAGAAAATAGATGAGTTTCAGGCTCAGGAAAAAGAATATACCGCTACTTTTACAATTGGTGCAACCACTCCTTCGAATGATATGGAGAAACCTGTTGATCAAATGTTTGATTATTCGTATGTTACAACAGAAATGATTGATGAGGCTGCTAAAAAATTTATTGGCATTATAGAACAAATTCCTCCCGTTTTTTCAGCAGTAAAAATTGAAGGTAAAAGAGCCTATGATTATGCCAGAAATGATCAAGAGGTTGTAATTCAGCCAAAAATTATTACAATAAGTGAAATAGAAGTACTAGAAATTGATTTTCCCAATATTTATTTGCGTATAGTTTGTAGCAAAGGTACTTATATCAGGGCATTAGCACGTGATTTTGGTGATTATTTAAAATGCGGAGCTTATTTATCAGAATTATGCAGAACTCGAATCGGTAATTTTTATTTAAGAGATGCTTTGGAAATAGATGAATTAAAACTAGCTATTGATAATCAGATAAATACTGAATAATTGTAAGTATCAGATTATGAGTTGAATATAAATTTATTGATTGGATTTTTGTGCTAAATGTTTAATTTTTATTGTATTCCTTTTTTTTATTTTCCTAAACTTTCCTAAAAAGATGATAAAACACTTGACAAAGGCCTGTTTTTTTATTATCTTTGCAAACTTTTGTGAACAAATAAACAATAAATAACCTATACATGAAGTTGTCTCAATTCAGGTACAATTTACCAAAAGAATTAATAGCAGATCGTCCTTCTGATCAACGAGACGAATCTCGTTTGATGGTTTTAGATCGTAAAAAACAAACCATAGAGCATAAAATATTTAAAGATATATTAAATTATTTTGATGATGGTGATGTTTTTATTTTGAACAATACCAAGGTTTTTCCTGCTCTTTTATATGGTGAAAAAGAAAAAACAGGAGCAAAAATTACTGTTTTTCTATTGCGTGAATTAAATGCTGAAAGCAGACTTTGGGATGTATTAGTTGATCCTGCACGTAAAATCAGAATTGGTAATAAACTTTATTTTGGAGAAGATGATTCATTAGTAGCCGAAGTAATTGATAATACAACTTCCAGAGGTCGTACCTTACGCTTTTTATTTGATGGAACATATGAAGAGTTTAAACAAACTATTAAACGTTTGGGCCACACTCCATTGCCAGATGAATTGCAACGTTTACGCGAAATTGAACCAGATGATGCTGTTCGTTATCAGACAATATACGCAAAACACGAAGGTGCTGTTGTAGCTCCTACTGCGGGTTTCCACTTTAGTCGCGAATTAATGAAGCGTATGGAAATTAAAGGTGTAGGTTTTGCTGATATAACCTTACACGCAGGTCTTGGGAATTTTAGAACTATTGATGTAGAAGATCTTACCAAGCATAAAACAGATTCTGAAGAATTAATTATTTCTGAAAATACTACAGAAATAGTGAATAAAGCCAGAGAAAATAGAAAAAATGTATGTGCTGTTGGTACTACAACTATGAAAGCTATTGAATCATCTGTTGCTATCAATGGAAATTTAAAACCATATAATGGATGGACTAATAAATTTATCTTCCCTCCTTATGATTTTAGCGTAGCTAATAGTATGGTAACCAATTTCCATCCATCAATGTCATCGATGATGATGATGGTTGCTGCTTTTGCCGGTTACGATTTGCTAATGAAGGCTTATAAAGAAGCTGTAGAACAAAAATACAAGTTTTTAACTTATGGCGATGCCATGTTAATTATCTAAGATTTTAATAATATTTTTTTAAGTGCCTGATTTACTTTAGTGTAATTTGGGCACTTTGTTTTTTAAGCAGAAATCTAATGCAAAGAAATCTAATTATTGTTGCTGGTGGTTCTGGAAGTAGGATGAATTCTGATATTCCAAAACAATTTATTTCAATTAATAATTTGCCAATATTAATGCATACTATCAATAAGTTTTATCAGTTTGATAAATTGATGAAAATTATTTTGGTTTTGCCAGAAAATCAATTTGATTATTGGTTTAAACTCGTTGATATTTATGAGTTTAAAATTCAATTAGAAATTGCAAAAGGTGGTAAAACTCGTTTCGATTCCGTAAAAAGTGGATTAGAACTTGTAAAAGAGGGTATTGTTGGTGTTCATGATGCTGTTAGACCTTTTGTTAGTTTCCAAACGATTGATAATGCATTTAAATTAGCAGAAAATTTAGGAAATGCAATACCAGTTATTTCTGTAAATGAATCTGTAAGAATAACTGAAGAACATGGTGTAAGCAAACATTTAAGTAGAGAACAGATTAAATTAGTTCAAACTCCTCAATGTTTTGATGTTGATTTGTTGAAAGAAGCATATTTGCAGGATTATAATACTCATTTTACTGATGATGCTTCTGTAGTGGAAAATATAGGGATTAAAATAAATTTGACAGAAGGAAATGTTGAAAATATAAAAATTACAACTCCTTTTGATTTGAAATTAGCAAAAGCATTAGTTTAGCAAATGCTTGGAATTTAATCACTTCGTTTATTGATGATTTCAAAGTTTACTTTTAAATTTTCTCCTTTTTCATCAACTAAATTAAGAACATGACTTCCTTTTTCGGGTGTTAAAGACATCTGATGATATTGTGAAGTAGTTCCCATAAAAAAATTGTCGAGATGCCAAAAAACCTTTGTTTGTGGATTTCTGTGTGCTAATTTAAAAACTACACTGCCTGGTTTACCGTTTAGTTCGATGGGAATATAGAGTTTACTATTATTTGCAGGATAAATCATATCCATTGAACGAGATTCTAAACCTGAAATGCAATCGGAACGATAGGGTGGAAGTACTTTATAAAATGGGTTTTTATTTTTAAAAAACCATTCTTGCACAGGGGGTAATATAAACCAAGATAGATTTTGAATATTATCTACAGATTCACAACTGGAATTTACTTGATATTTTTCGCTTTTATCTAAATGAACAATCTGATGATATGGGCATACTTTGGTTTTAAGCCCTTTTTTATTAACCCAGATTAAGTTTTTTGCTTCGCAAATAGAAGATGCTCTAAAGCCACTATAACGGCACACAGGGATTTCTGCCATTTCGCTTTTTGGCATTTCAAACCATGAGTGAGGTTTTAATGTTTTAAAAATATCGAACAATATTGGAGCAGCAGTTCCTACTCCTGTTAAACCCGGTCTGCCTTCACCTGAGGCATTTCCTACCCAAACTGCTACTACGTATTCAGGAGTAACTCCAATAGACCAGGCATCACGGTTTCCGAAGCTTGTACCTGTTTTCCATGCAACTTTGGATGAGGATGTAAATTGTTGCCATTGTAAATCCTCATCTGGTCGCGAAACTTCCACCATAGCTTCAAAAGTGAGCCATATAGAAGCGGCATCAAGCCATGAAGATTGAGAAGTGAAATTTTCTTTTTGTAAACTGTCAGATTCACAATATAATGCATGATGAAAATCTGTTTTACTGTATTTACCGTTATAAGTTGAAAAATGATTTAAAGTTCTGGCCATAGAAGCGTAAACTCCCGCTAAATCCCAAAGTCTTGCTTCTGCTCCTCCTAAAATAAGTGAAAGTCCGTAATGTGAAGAAGATTTGGATAATGTATTTATTCCAATCTTCTTAAGTAATGAATAAAATTGCTCAACACCATAACTTTGGAGCATTTTTACAGCCGGAATATTAAGTGAGCGAGCCAAAGCCTGTTTTGCTGGAACAGCCCCGTCGTAAGTCAGATTGTAATTTTCGGGAACAAATCCTCCGATTTGCATGGGTATATCAGGAACAAGTGTTGTAGGAAGGATTAAGCCATCATTAATCATTGCCGCATATAAATAAGGTTTTAAGATACTACCTGTGCTTCTGGGAGCCATAATGATATCTACATTATTTCCATGTTCTGTTCTGTTATCAGAATTAGTATTTCCAATATATGACAATACTTTACCGGAATTTACATCGAGCACCAATGCTGCAGCATTATTAATCTCATTGGCTTTAAGTGATTGATAATGTGTTTGGATGATTTCGTTTACTTTTTCTTGCAATCGGATATCTATACTAGATCGGATATTTAATCCTTGTTTTCCTTCCTGAACTGCTCGTTCCAAAAGATGTTTTGCCTGTTGAGGCAAAGGAAATGGCTTTTCGGGCAATGGTTCTGATTTTGATAAATCACAAGTTGTTTGGTCAATTATGCCTTCTTTAAGTAGTTTGTTTAATAAACGATTACGCTTTTCGAATAATTTGTTGTGATTTCTACCAGGGTAAATTAAAGCCGGACTATTGGGCAAAACTGCTAATGTAGCAATTTCTGCCCACGAAAGGTTGCCGGCACTATTTCCGAAATAGCGCCAAGCAGCGGCATCAATGCCAACAACATTGCTGCCAAATGGAGCATGCGAAGCATATAAATTCAGAATTTCGTTTTTGCTATATGTTAGCTCAAGGCGAAGTGCCAATGTCATTTCGATACATTTTTCCCAAACAGTTCGATTTTTATTCTTACGCATCAGGCGTATAACTTGCATACTAAGTGTACTTCCTCCACTTATGGTTTTTCCTTTTTTAAGATTTTGAAATAAAGCTCTGAGTGTTGAGCCTGGATTTATTCCCGGATGATAATAAAAATAATGATCCTCAAATTCTACAATAGCTTTTTTGAATTTCTCAGGAGTATTTCCATTCTCAGGAAAACGCCATTGACCATCTGTTGCAATTTTTGCACCCAATAATTCTCCATTTTTATCGAGCAGAACCGTAGAATTTGGCTCTTCAAATAATGGGTTAGGTAGTGAAAACCAAAATAATATCAATAAAATAAGTAAAACTATCCATTTGATATTTTTTTTTCTAATTAGTTTTTTGCAGCTATTTGCAATATTTGATTTAAATGAATTCATTTAAATATTGTATTTATAAAAGATATTTAATGCAAATATGATATTATTATTGTGTAAAATAGAAGATTAATTTTTTTTGTTATTATCTAAATTTGGTATTACAAAAAACATAAAAAAACCGGATATCAAATTGAAAATCCGGCTTTATATTGTTTTTTTATTGTTTTATTTGTCTAATTCAGTAATTAATTCATCACTCATTTCCATATTGTGAAAAACATTTATTACATCGTCGTCTTCTTCAATAACTTCAATAAGTTTGAGTACTTTTTTAGCATCATCTACATTTATCTTTTCCACGTTTTTTGGAATTCTTTGTAATTCTGCATTTTCAGCATCTATTTTTAATGCTTCTAATTGTTTAACCATAGCTCCAAAATCTTCAAGAGCTGTTGTAATTGTATAATATTCATCATCTAGAGATATATCTTCAGCCCCAGCATCTATCAAATCCAACTCAACTTCTTCCAAATTCATATTGGCTTGAGGAATTGTAAAAATTCCTTTTCTGTCGAATAAAAAAAGTAAAGAACCATTGGTACCTAAAGTGCCGTTATATTTATTTAGATATGAACGTACATTGCTAACTGTACGTTTCATATTATCGGTTGTGCATTCTATAAAAAGAGCGATGCCATGAGGTGCATAACATTCATAAGTTGTTTCCGAAAAGTTTGCTGAATCTTTATCAGATGCTTTGTTGATGGCACGTAACAATGTGTCTTTTGGCATATTGCACCCTTTGGCATTTGAAATAGCCAAGCGTAATCTTGGATTAATATCGGGGTCGGGGCCACTTTCTTTAACTGCTACACTTATTTCTTTTAATACTTTAGAAAAAGCTTTTGAACGCTTAGCGTCAAGTGCTCCTTTTTTACGTTTAATAGTTGACCATTTATTGTGACCTGACATATTTTTTTTTATTAATTATTTGCAATAATATAATTCTTATTATTCAGTATTTTTTGCAAATATAAAAAAAAAGTGCCAAACTGTTTGACACTTTTATTAACTAAACTTAACTTATTGTGAGAAAAAATAACTTTTAAATAAAAGTTATGCTTTTAATTTCTTGTTTGTCGGCATTTTTTACCATCCTGCTAATGTAATACCTATCATGTAAGGATATAATTCTGGTCCTTTGTTATCTTTGAAAAGCGGTGTTATTGCATAACTTGCAAACAAATTTATTGGACCCCAGCCAACTCTTATTTCTGCATCCAATTTTATAGGATTCAGATAAAAATCGCTATAAACTTTATCTTTTGTTCTGTCACCACCTTCAAAATGAACTTGTTTTGAATGAGATCCTAATTTGTACCCAAATACTCCACCAGCTGCTATATGAAATTGTTTTCCTTTTCGTTTGGCTGTTTGGTATTCGAGAAATAATGGTACTCTAACCCAACTTTCAACCAATTTGCTTTTAATATAGCTTGTAATATTGGTGTTTTTATATCCGTATATTACACCTGAGTCTGGAAGTAAAACAACATTATCATCAAATCTGTAATTATTCCATTGTAAACCTATACCTGATACAATTCCAAATCGATTGTTAATGATATTGCCATTCAATTCAAAGATATTTAAGTTAACACCAACTGATTTTACATCATTCAGGGTAAGAAATTCATATTGTGAGGGTAGGTTTGAACTAAAATCTTTATTTACATAACCATTAAAAGCCAATTCAAATCCAGCCCAATGACCTTTAAATTTATGATTGTATGGTTTGTTTTTATCTTTTTTATTGATTTTTACACCTTTGTCACCAGCAATAATTTCTGTATTTCCGAAAGTAATTTTAGTATCTTCACCATCAATTACCTTTACTTCACTTCCCAAAAATGAAACATCAACAGTATCAGCATTTGTATTTATTGATTTTACTTTTTTAGGCATCTCAATATCGTTTCCACTTAGGTTTACAATTAGAGGTTTGTTTTCGTATTTTACATTACTTACTCCTGATAATTCGCCTGTTAGTTCATTTTTTACATTAACGTTTGCTTTAGAGGCTCCGCTTGCATTTACTTCCATTTTTACTACATCCAATTCTTTTGCATTTAAATTTGAAGCTCCACTCAAATTTGATTTGTGGGTAGTTGCAGCACCTTTAAAGGTCGCTTTTGAAGCACCGGATATATCTGTAGTAAGGTTTTCAACGTTGATTGCCATATCTATTTTTGAGGCTCCCATTGCTTTTATTTTCAGGTCATTCGATTGAATTATTCCATCTGATTTTATTTTTGATACACCCGAAATTTTTATATATTTAAGATTAGGACAAATGATATAGATTTTTACATTACTAAAATTTGTCATCGATCCAGGTGTAATTTTTAAGATTTCATCTTTAACTTCAACTGAGGCTTCTCCTTCATCTGATTTTTCGATTTTTAAACTTTGTTTTTCTCCTTGCGAAATGATCACATTTGCCAAATCACCAGCATCAATTCCTGTAAAAGTTGGAACTTCATAAAGTTTTAATTCGCTTTCCTGCGCTTTTACCAATCCAGTTAATAGTATGAATATGGTTAAGATAGATAATATTTTTTTCATTGTTTTTTGATTTTAAAAAATGAGTAATTGATTTGTTTTAGAATGTGACGCATAAGTATTAGTGTTTGTTACATTAATTATTTATTTTTTTCAAATCTTTTTTCAACTGCAAGATATGTGTCTTTAATATCGTTTCCTAATGCTTCTATTTTGCTTAATCCAACTATGGCTACATTTTTAAAAAAACTTCCAGCTTCTGCTATAGGCTGATCTTTAATTAAATCAGGATTCAAGATTGCTTGTTTGAATTTTTCGGGTGATATTTCAAAGCTTTCAATATCAGGTTTTTCTTCAGCAAATGAAATTAAATCCAATAAGGAAGTATAATAAACTCTGTCTTCAGCAATTATATTATTTTTTGTATTAATTGCTAGTAAGTTACTTTCTTTACTTTCTATACTTGTAATTGAGGATAAATCTCTTTGAGGAATAGTTTCGCTAACAGTTTCTTTTTTACTGTTTTGAGCTAAATGTGATTGGCTTAAATGCCTCGAATTTTTAATTTTAATATGATTATCTAACGATTCATTGGTATTTATCGAAGCTTTGTCTGAGTTTGATAATTTCACTGAATTTTCTGATTTGTAGTTTGTTATTCCTGCAGTTATATTTTTTAGATCAACAACTGGTTTTTCAATTACATTGTTGAGAAATAATGATGAAACTCCAGCTAAAATGATAAAAGATGCAGCAATAGAGATGGTTTGATATACTTTCTTTTTATTTAAATGCATACCGAAAATAGCATATCGTTTTAATTTTGCTTTTTCTTGGTAAACTATATTTTGGTCGGGAGTAAGTTTTAATTTCTTAAATATCTGAAAATCGTTAAATAAATGGGTGTTTTGTGATAAAAATACATCAAGTTGTTTTTTTTGTGTTGGCAACAAATCTCTTTCGGCATCTGCAATAAAAAATTCTGTGCAATTAGATTCGGTAATAAAAGTAGAAGTATTTTCTTTTTTCAAACTTTCTTTAAAATCGAATGTGATAGTTGGAGATAAATCAGAAATATTAATGTTTTCAAAATTATCAAATTCAGCTTTTAATTCGGGATTAGCATCCAGAAATGCAAATAGTTGCAATTTAGCCTCTTTGCTAATTGCACCATCGTAATAATCGAGAATATAAATCTCGTAGTTTTCTCTGTTAATTTCCATTGCTATATAACTGTTTCTAAATCCCCAATATAATTTTTTAAGAATAATCTGGCTCTGTAAATATAAACTTTCACCTGCGATTCATTTAATCCAGTGATATCGCCTATTTCTTCATAGCTATATCCTTCGTAATCTCTTAGCATAATAACCGATTTCTGAATTTCTGGAAGTTTTTCGACTGCGATATCTAAAACTTCTTTTAAATCACTGTATTGATGATTAACGCTTAAGTTTCTTGTAAAACTCTCTTCCAATGAAGTTTGCCTTTTTTCTCTTCTAATCAAATCAATCATAGTGTGATAAGCAGTTGTAAAAAGATATGAACGTGCTTTTTCGTATGCAATATCCCCAACTTTATCCCACATCTTAATAAATGATTCTTGCACAATGTCTTTTGCTTTATCGTCATCCTTAATGTTTTTAAGAATAAAACGATAAACACCATCAGAAAAAGCATCTACACATTTATTGTATTCAGTAGTTGTCATTCAAATATTTAATTGTTTTCTCACAAATTTACAAGTCTGACGTATAAGCGTCATACAAAGTTACAACAAAAAGCTTTTTTATTTCATTTTTTTTATATTTTGAATTCAAAGTTGTGTATAGTAAAGATAATCAGATATATGAGATGGTGTTGTTTGTTAGGGGGAAATTTACTTTTTGTGCAAATAACATTTTGATAACATAATGTTCTCGATTTGCAATCTGCAATAGATTAATTTTGTTTAAGATTACTAAAATAAATGTATTAAAATGAGATTTATAAAACTTTTTTTTTCTATAGTTTTTATTGCCAATGCTTTTAATGTTTTTTCGCAAACATTGCAACTAAATAATATACAGGCTTGTAGTGGTGATACGATAATTTCTGAAATTACAAATTCAACAATAAATTCCATTGGAGCTGTAACTCTTTATATAAATTATGATACTGCTACAGTAAAATATATTACTATGTATAATTTTAATAGTCAGTTAAATGGAATCCTATACAACGACATTAAAAATATTTCAGGTCAGTCTGTTGGTAAAATTGCTTTATCTTGGGTTGCTTCAAGTAACGGTGTAAATTTGAATCAGGGAATATTTGCAAGAATAAAATTTTTGGCTAAAGATTCAAGTTGTAGTTTGGAATTTTCTTCCGATTGTGAAATTACTAATTATCAATCTCAGATATTCAATATCAACTATATAAATGGGAGTATTGAAGTACACAAGCCAATTGCTGTTCAAACTCAACCTCAACTTTTTGTAGAATCTGGTCAAACTGGATTTATATCAATAAAAACTCAAAATTTTTGTGAAAAAAAATGGCAATTAAAAATCAATAATGTTTGGTCTGATTTGCAAAATGGAACAGATTATCAATGTGTTGAATGTGATACACTGAGATTGATTAGCTTTAATACAGTTCCGAATGGAAGTTTATTCAGGTGCAAATTGAGTAATACATGTGAAACCATTTTCTCGAATTCGATAGTTGTTACAAATACCAATGTTGTTCAATATGAAAACTCAATTTCTTTAGGACCCAATCCTTTTGTTGATTTCATTAGAATTAACTCAAATGCAGTAATTGAAACGGTAAATATTTATCAATCAGATGGCAAGCATTTATTTTCTAGTACTTTTAATGATAATAAGAAAGAGCAAATTATTACAAATATGATGTATTTAAATAAAGGTTTATATTTTATTGAAATCTATACTTCGCAAAACAAATCTAACAGTCAAGTTTATAAACTTATTAAATATTAAAAATTTAATTATTATAAATATCAGATTGATAGGTTGATATGTGAAATTTCATTTTAATTTTTGTTTTTTTATTAAACAAATTCCAACCTTTCTGAAGAAAATGCATCTTCATAATATCTAATGAAGGAAATCGATAGCATCATAGCAGCATGCCTCAAAGAAAAGAGGAGTGGTCAGCATAAGCTTTATGAGCTTTATGCAGGCTTAATGTTTGGTATATGCCTACGCTATACTGGTAATAGAGTTGATGCTGAAGATGTGATGCAAGATGGATTTGTAAAAATATTTAAAAATATAAAGCATTTCAGACAGGAGGGGAGTTTTGACGGCTGGATGAAAAGAATTATGGTTAATACAGCTCTCAACTTTTTGAGACAGAAGAAAAAAGAAAATTTTATTGAATTTACCTCTCAGCATTCGATTAGTCTGGTTGAAAATGATTGTTTTGATCCAGAGTTTGATCAGCAACAAATGATGAATATAATTCAAAATTTGCCAATTGGTTGCCGAACTGTTTTTAATATGTTTGCATTTGAAGACTTTTCGCACAAAGAAATTGCAGCTCAATTAGGGATAACTGAAGGAACTTCAAAATCGCAATTAGCAAGAGCCAGAAAATTATTAACTGAAGCAGTTTCAGAATTTAAACGAAAAAACGATTATCAATTATCAATATGAAGGAGACACACAAAATTGACGAATTGTTTAAGAAGTCGTTGGCTGACTATCGCAGCGAATTGCCTTCTGATAAAGTCAAAAAGAAGATTTTTGGCACCTTAGTTTATTATCAATATTTGAAATGGAGTTTATCTATTTTAGCTTTGGTATTCATTTCGGGCTCAATTTGGGCAATATATAATTTTTTACCAGTTACTTCTGATAGTAAAATGCTTAGCAATTCATATCCTATCAATAAAAAAATGAATACTAAAACGCAATTTTCTATTGAAAATAAAATGGTTTCGAAAAATGAAGAAAATAAGACCATTGCGAAAAAAGAAGTTGACAGCAAAAGTGTTCAAAAGACTAATAAAAAGCAGCAAATATTATTGACATCTGAAGAATATGCAATTAATGAAGATGTTAAGTTATCTGATGCTAAAAAATCTGATATTCAAATTTCGAGAGAAGAAACTTTCGTGAATACAGAATCTTTAGATTCAAAGCAAAGCGAAATAATTGTAAAAGATATTGGAAATGTAGTAGAAAAGAAAGCTGAGATTAAAAAGCTTGCTGACGAAACTACAAGTGTTGATGGATTGATTAAAAAAGAATATAAGAAGAAGTTAATCAATAGGTTTGAGTTGATTGTGGGCGGAAGTTTTTGTTATGTAGATAAAAAACTTTCGGCTAAAAAGGAATTTGATAATCTGGTAAAAATAAGAGAAAACGGAGAGGTGCCAATTTCTAATTTCTCACCCTATTTTGGAATCAGATATAATTTTAATAATTTCTTTGTTCAAAGTGGATTTCAATATCAGAAATATGGCGAAAAGATGGATATTCAAACTTCAGAAATGAAGTTTAATGTTGTTGATAATTGGTTTCATCGCGATAGTTTGTATTATGTAAAAGATTCAATAAATCCGCCAGGTGCATGGCATATTGATACCATTTGGTATGTAACTCACGACACCACTCATTATTTGCAAAAATATCGTTTTCAAAAAAATAATACTTACAAATACATTGAAATTCCATTTTTAATTGGTAAAAAATTTGATCTTAATCCTTTTATACTTGAGGTTTCAACAGGTATTTCTGTGGGATTAATTTTAAAATCTGATGCAGAAATTCTGGCAAATGATACTCGTTCGGTAATTGTTTTAAACAATGAGAAATCAGCTTATTTTAACCAAGTTATGCTTAATTATTTATTCCGACTTTCGCTCAGATATCATATCAGCCAAAAATGGAGTGTATATATAAGTCCTGATGTTAAATATAATATGGGAAGCATTTTTAAAGGCTCTAATTATCCGGTAAAGCAGAATTATATTTTGTATGGTATAGGAAGTGGTTTGATTTATAAATTATAAAATAATAACGTATTGATTAATAGGCATAAAGTGAATAAATTTAAGGCAAATTTTATATGAAGAAATATATCTTTTTGATATTTTTATTGTGGGGAAATTTAGCAGCATACGCATTAAGTACGCTGCAAATACAGGGTTTGGTTACTAATATTGCCAATGGTTCGGGTATTTCAGGATATAAGATTTATATTACTGACAATTTGTATTATAACGATAGTATTACAACGGGATCAAATGGATATTACACTCTTGTAATTTCCAATGTTTCTGCAAGTCAGAATTATGTTGTTTCAGTTAAAGATTGTAATAATATAATTCATTCGGGAAATGCAAGTGCAATGAATCCAGTGAATACGATTAATTTTTCAATTTGTTATTTGTTTCAGATGAATTGTCAGAATGGGTTTAGTTATGTAAAACAAAGTAATACACAATTTAATTTTACAGGTAGCAATGCAAGCTCTTATCCTACTTTGTATTATTGGAATTTTGGAGATGGTCAGACAGCTTCTGGTCAGAATGTTTCTCATACGTATGCACAGCCTGCAACATCAGCAAATTATTATCAAGTAACTTTGAATACCAAAACCTATTTTCCCAACGATTCCTGTTTTTACCAATCAGTTCAAACCGTAATGGTTAGTGATACCAATCCGAAAATAAGAGGCAGAGTTACCGGAAATGATACTGTAATTGCTAACTCATGGGTTATTCTGTTTGGGATAAATAATCCGATTGGTAGCTGCACTCGCATTGATACAGCTTATGTTGATAATCAGGGATATTATCAGTTTTCTGATTTTTCTGTAAATTATCCTGCTTATATTCTAAAAGCAGATTTTTCGCATTACGCTAATACTGCAAATTATTATATTCCAACTTATTATGATACCTTGTATTCTTGGTTAAATTCGCCTCCGGTCTTTCCGGTAACCGACACAACTACTTATAACATGCAGTTGATAAACTTTGTACCAAATCAGCCAACAGGAATAGCGTATATATCTGGTACTATGATGATAAATGGTGAAAAAAGCAATAAATCTTTATTGAAAAACATTGATATTTTCCTTATAAATCAAAACAATCAGGTGCTTAAACTTAATAAACCCGATTTGGTGGGTGATTATAGTTTTTACGATTTGGCTTTTGGAACTTATAAAGTTTTTGTTGAACTTGCTGGGAAAATATGTACTCCGGGTATTGTTACCCTAAATAGTTCAAATCCACATGTTACTGATTTTAATTTCGAAGTAAGAGATAATTCCATTTTGTTGGCTTTGGATGATGAAATAAAGTTTGAAAATATGATTGGTAATATTTATCCAAATCCAGCTAATGATTTGATTCATATTGAATTTTCATTGAGAGATTTTTCAAAGATAAATTTGGCTATATGTAATCATTTAGGACAAGTGATTATTCAAAAGAATATTTTTGTTGATAATGGAAGTCAGTACATACAGATGGATATAAAGGACTTGAAGCCAGGTTACTATACCTTAAAAATAACTGATGGAAAGCAAGTGATTAATAAAAAATTGATTAAAATTTAAAAATTAATTCCAACCTTTTTGCAATATGTGCATCTTAGTTCAAAATAATTCTTTAATAAAAAATCAAATGAAAAGGAAGTTTTTACTAAT
Organism: uncultured Bacteroides sp.; assembly: GCA_964636105.1. Taxonomy (GTDB): domain Bacteria; phylum Bacteroidota; class Bacteroidia; order Bacteroidales; family JACABE01; genus JACABE01. The sequence continues at coordinate 1,967 of CAZWRD010000038.1, read as the reverse complement.
CATTATGTTGGCATTACTTGGAAGTATAAAAGTAAATGCTTTTACCGTAGCACAGATTCAAGTACAGGTAAACAACAGTCAGACAGGTCTGTCAATTGCCTCGCATCCGGTAATTATAACCGATAGTGCCGGTTTTAATCAAACGTATTATACAAATGCTTATGGACATTGTAACGATTCAATTTACAATCCTGCAAATACACCTGTAAAATATTACATTATTACTTACGATTGCAATAATGTGATGCATTACGATACCGTTACTACTTTCGGATGGGTTTATAAATCAGCTAATCTCAATATTTGTAATGTAGGTGCTGATTTGGGAATTATAAGTATTTTTAGTCCGGGTGATACAAGTTTTGTTAATGGAGTTCTGTGTAATACGATAGTAATGGTTAAAAATTTCAGTGCAAACATTATAAATTCTTTTCATATTGGATATTCAATTAACGGACAAGCTCCAGTTATATATACATGGTATGGCTCAAGTACGATGTATTTTGATACGATTTCTATTTTCATGCCATCTTTTGTAATTCCAACAACAGACTTTACATTTTGTGCCTTTCTGATGAATACGGATAATAATGCTGCAAATGATACTTTGTGTAAAACGGTTGTTGTTGCAAATCCATATAAAGATGCCGGAGTTGTTGATATTATAATTCCTACAAATCCGATACATATAGGTGATACCATTTATCCACGCATTGTTCTGAAAAATTATGGAATGGATACCTTAACAAATATGCAGGTAAAAGTAAAAATTAATCAACAAAATCCTTATACTTTTACATGGACTGGTATATTACCTCATAATGGAATTGATACGTTGTTTATAGGGAATATTAATGTCATTAATTTTCCGGATATGAATGTTAAAGCATTTACAAATCTCAACAATGACCAAAATCATTATAATGATACTTGTTATAGAAATTTTACAGTTCTGCCTCCATTGAATGATGTCGGATTAGTTCAGGTAATACATCCGGTAACTGCTTTAACAGGAGATACAATTTATCCTCAGATTAAAATTAAAAACTTTGGTTCGAGTCCTGTGTCATCAGTTTCTGTTAGATATAGAGTTAATGGTCAACAAATTGGAAATGCAATATGCAATCTTAATATTGATCCTGATAGTAGTGTTATTTTTACGTTTCCGCAATATTTCATTTGTCCTTCAAATACATTTTATATAATAGCATATATACAAGCCAGCAATATTTTTGTACAAAATGATAGCGCAAGTATTTGGGTAATCCCAAATCCTTCCATTAAAGATGCTGGAATTATTGAAATAATTAATCCAGGTAATTATGCCTGTGCAGGATCTCAGATAATAACAAAAGTGATTATTAAAAATTTCGGACAGACACCTTTAAGTTCTATACCCATAGCCTATCAAAGAGGGTCATTAACGCCTGTTACAGCTATATGGACTGGAAGTCCATTAAATTACGGAGATACAGTATCATATACTTTTACTACTACTTTTGTTGTTCCAATGGGATCTACATTTAGTTTTGCAGCATATTCAAATCTTGCAAATGATGGATATTCATTAAATAATAAAAAAACAAAGTCTATTGCAATTATTAATATTCCTCCAGCATTTAACATTTTAGGAGATTCTATAATTGTTGCCGGACAGTCAAATGTAATGTATTATGCTGGTAGTTCACAATACGGTCAATATGTATGGACCTTGCCTCCGGGTGCATATCTCGATTCAATTAATCAGAATTTTATTAGAGTCCATTTTGCAAACAATGCACAATCTGGCAATATTACCTGCAAGATTATAAATCCTTGCGGAGTAACTCCTATAGCTGTATTCCCGGTAAATGTTTATACTACTCCTCCACCGCCTGTTATTATTCTTGGTCTTAATCAAACGCTGCATTCCAGTTATTCAACAGGTAATCAGTGGTATTTCGAGAACAATGCCATTCAAGGAGCTA
>CAZWRD010000037.1:9616-25724 GCA_964636105.1 uncultured Bacteroides sp. | reverse complement strand
AAAAAAAAAGGCTACCCGATTCAAGTAGCCTTTCTTTTTTATTCATTGATATTTAAATCATTTTTCCTTTTTTCGTTTTCAAAGAATTCAGGAAGTTTCTTTAAATAAGCATATTCTTTCCATTTTTTGCGTACTTCGTCCACCGGAATACCAAAATAAACTTTATTGCCTTCAAGGCTTTTATCTACTCCTGAAGTTGCTAAAATTACAGCACCTTTTCCAATAGTAAGATCTTTATTAATAGCTACTTTTGCCCATATAATTACATCATCTTCAATAGTTGTAACTCCGGCAACTGCACTTTGTGAGCCTATTAAACAATTTTTTCCGATATGGGTATCGTGTCCGATTTGTACCTGATTATCAAATTTAGTGCCTTTTCCAACAATGGTATCACCCGAAACCCCTTTGTCAATAGCACATAAAGCTCTGATTTCAACATTATCCTCAATAATTACTTTTCCACAAGATTCCATTTTGCGATAACCTGCTGGTTTGCGCTGAAAATAATATGCATCAGCACCTAATACACAACCTGAATGAATTATTACATTATTCCCAATTTCAGTATAATCGTAAATGCTTACATTTGCATGAATGATACAGTTTGTTCCAATTTTAACATGATTTCCAACAAAAGCACCTGGTTGAATAACAGTTCCTTCGCCAATTTGAGCTGTAGTACTTATATTAGTATTAGATGGTTTAAAACCTCTGTATTTTCTTACCAACGAAACGTATGCTTCAAAAGGATCGTCAGAGAAAAGTAAAGCTTTACCTTGAGGACACTCTACTTTTGAATTAATAATGATTGTTGTAGCTTTTGATTCTAAAGCTTTTTTATAGTATTTCGGATGATCAACAAATGTCAAATCACCTGCCTCTACCATATGAATTTCATTAATACCAGTAATCTGAAAATCAGATTTTCCTTCATACTCTGCATTGATAAATGCAGCTATTTCACTTAAAGTTTGTGTTGTTGGAAATTTCATAAAACTTTCCTAATGCAATTTGTGAATATTGTGTTTAAATTTTTTATAGATATAGTTTTCTAGGTTTTATCTTACTCTTTCAGCGTAATCACCTGTTCTGGTATCTACTTTAATTCTTTCTCCTTCATTAATAAAAAGCGGTACCCTGATTGTTGCACCTGTTTCAACGGTTGCTTCTTTCATGGCATTTGTAGCTGTATTTCCTTTTTCGCCAGGTTCAGTGTATGTTATTTGCATTTCAACAAATGCAGGTAATTCGCATTGAAGTGGAGTTTCAGTATCGGCATGAATTGTAATTTCAACATTTTGTCCTTCTTTTAAAAATTGAGGTGCATTTATTATAGATTCTTCAATTAACACTTGTTCAAATGTTTCTGAATGCATGAAATTATATCCACCTTCTTCTTTATATAAAAATTGATAAGGTCTTCTTTCAACTCTTGCAACGTCAATTTTGACACCAGCTGTAAAAGTGTTTGGAATAACTTTTCCTGTTTTTAAATTTTTTAAGCGTGTACGAACAAAAGCGGGCCCTTTACCTGGTTTAACGTGTTGAAATTCAAATATTGAATAAAGTTCTCCATTGAAAACCAAACATAAGCCGTTTTTGAAATCTGCTGTTGTAGCCATATATTAAATTTATTTATTTTTAAAAAAGCATGCAAAGTTACGTAAAATTTTGATTTTGCAAAATTTGAATAAATTCTTATGCTAAAACTTATTCCTTTCTGTATTTTTTAAATAATAGTATCGTTTTTTTCACTATTTTTGAAAACTATTATTTATTTAATTACTTTTTATAATGACTTTTTTTAAAAGTTTTTGCTTTTTAATACTGATTTTTATTGGATTTCAGTCTCAATCCCAAATTCTAGCCGATTCAAATTTACTTGTAAAGGAAAGAATAGAAATAACTTATAAATGGAAAAACCCTTGTTTTTTCAATAAGAAAAGTCCTGCTAAGTTTAAAGCTAACATTAAAAATTTGAATGATTATAATTTGAAATTCACATTTAAAATAGCTTTTTATAATGCCGGAATTCTTATTCAAGAAAGCGATACGATTAGCAAGTGTTTACAAGCTCATGAATCAATAAAAGGGAGAAAAGAAGGTTTGGTTTTTGATCCTAATGGTGTTTCGGCTGATGACGTAATAGTTGAATTTATTCCAATTGAGATTTTGAGAATGAGAAGTTGTAAATAAAAATTTTTCTTTTTTTAATTATATAATGTTTAGAAAATGAGAACAATTCCAATATTATTTGAAGAGGCTGTAAAAAAATACAGCAAAAATCCTTTGTTAAAAGAAAAAATCACTAATGAATATCAATCCATTTCATATGAAGAAACAAGAGACAAGGTTTATCACTTTGCTGCTGGTTTGATGAGTTTAGGCGTAATGCATGGCGATAGAATAGCCCTTATATCTGAAGGTCGGAATGATTGGATAATTAGTGAATTAGCTATTCTGTATTGTGGTGCTATCAATGTTCCGCTCTCTGTAAAACTTATTGAATCAACTGAAATAAAATTCAGAATCAATCATGCCGAATGTAAAATAATAATAACTTCAAAAGGACAAGCAGCAAAGATTAAAGAGATTAAACAAGATTGCCCAAGTCTCGAAAAAATTATTTTTTTAGACGAACAGGATGTATATGAAAAAAATGAGTTATTTAAAGATGAAGTTTATAATTTGGGAACTAAGTTTTTGTCGGAAAATGGAAGTTTATTTGAAGCACGATGGACTTCATTGAAAAATGAAGATGCAGCCAATATTTGTTATACTTCGGGTACAACTGCTGATCCTAAAGGGATTATACTTTCTCATCGAAACTATACAGCCAATGTAGAACAGGCATGTACTTTAATGACTATTCCTGAAGATTATTGCACCCTATTTATTTTGCCACTCGATCATTCTTTTGCACATTGTGTTTTCTATTGTTTTATATATAAAGGTGCTAGTATTGCCTCAATTCAGATTGGTAAAACACCTATGGAAACATTGAAGAATATCCCAATTAACATGAAAGAAATTAAGCCCAACTTGATTTTGAGTGTTCCTGCTTTGGCAAAAAATTTTAGAAAGAATATTGAAAAAGGGATAAATGATAAAGGAAAACTCGCTTCTTCTTTATTGAAAATAGCTTTGAAAACTGCATACGTTTATAATGGTAATGGTTATAATAAGGGTAAAGCTTATAGAATTCTATTTAAACCATTTGTAAATTTATTTAATAGTATTTTGTTTTCAAAGGTAAGAGATGGTTTTGGAGGTCAATTAGATTTTTTTATTGGAGGAGGAGCTTTACTAGATACCGAATTGCAAAAGTTTTTTTATGCTATCGGCATTCCAATGATGCAAGGTTATGGTTTGTCTGAAGCTTCGCCTGTTATATCATCTAATGCTTTGCATAAGCATAAGTTAGGTTCTTCAGGTTGTTTGGTGCAACCACTTGAATTACGAATTGAAGATGAAAAAGGTAATGCTTTACCACCATTTTCTAAAGGCGAAATTGTAATAAAAGGCGAAAATGTAATGTTGGGCTATTGGAAAAATGACATAGCTACTCAAGAAACGATTAAAGAAGGTTGGTTGCATACTGGTGATTTGGGTTATGTTGATAATGACGGTTTTCTATATGTAATGGGGCGTTATAAAAGTTTACTTATTGCCAATGATGGTGAAAAATATAGTCCAGAAGGCATTGAAGAACAATTAACTGAACATATTTCATTTGTTGATCAGGTGATGTTATATAACAATCAAAATAATTATACAACCGGAATTATTGTTTTAAATAAAGAAGCTGTAAGAAAGTGGAGTAAGCATCATGATCATAATCAGCAGATTAATGAAGATGAAAAAGCTAAACATTTTTTAAAACAGCTTCATAAAGAAATTATGCATCAGGATAAGGTTGGAAATAATCATTTAAAATTTCCTGAAAGATGGTTACCTTCTACATTTTTGGTTCTAGATGAAGCTTTTACAGAGCAAAATCAAATGTTGAATTCAACATTGAAAATGGTAAGAGGAAAAATTACAGAAAAATATAAATCTCAGATTGATTATCTATATACACCAGAAGGTAAAGATGTTACAAATGTTTTTAACCTGGGTGTTATAAAAAGAATTATTTCTTAAATACATTAAACCAATATTATGAATGAATTTTATTTTTAATATTTTTTCTAGCAGACAAGCATTTCATAAACATAATAAAAAAACTCAAAATTTGGATTCAGATTATTTGAAAGCCAAAGAGTTTATGCAATGGCAAGTTTTAATTAAACGTCGATTTAAAGATGCTTTATTAATTATTTTAGGCGTTTTTTCTGCGGGCTTTGGATTAAAAGGTTTTTTGTTGCCTAATGGTTTTATTGATGGTGGTGCTGTTGGTATTTCATTGTTAATTAGAGAAGTTACAACTTTAAAACTTTCTGTTTTGTTGGTCTTGGTTAATTTGCCTTTTATCTTAATGGGGTTTAAAACAATAAGTAAAGAATTTGCAATAAAAACTGCTATAGGAATTGTTGCATTATCACTTATTGTTGCACTTATTCCATATCCCCAAATTACGCATGATAAATTATTAGTAGCGGTTTTCGGTGGGTTTTTTCTGGGTGCAGGTATTGGTTTGGCTGTAAGAGGTGGTGGAGTTATAGATGGTACTGAAGTTATGGCAATTTCTATTTATCGGAAATTTGGAATTTCTGTTGGTGATATTATATTGATATTCAATATTATAATTTTTTCTGTTGCCGCATATTTATTAAGTATTGAAACTGCACTTTATTCAATTTTAACTTATCTTTCTGCTTCAAAAACGGTTGATTTTATTATAGAAGGCATTGAAGAATTAACGGGTGTTACCATCATTTCTGTTAAATCGGAGGAAATAAGGGAAATGATATTAAATGAAATGGGTAGAGGAGTTACCATTTATAATGGCGAAAGGGGTTATGGTAATCATGAAATCGTAAATAAAGAAATTAAAATTATTTTTACTGTTATTACACGTTTGGAGGTGAATAAATTAAATACAAATATTAAAAAAATCGATCCAAATGCTTTTACAATAATGAGCAGTATTAAAGATGCAAAAGGAGGTATGATTAAGAAAAGACCTCTGAAATCTTAGTTTATGAGTTTTTTTATTTTTACACTTGCTTTTTCTATTTTGAAATTAACTTTATTGATATTCCAAATGTAAGTAACATATTTGTATGAAGTTGCAGGTAGATTGGTGAGCAATTGTCCATTATTGAAATGTTTGTTATCGTTGTTCCAATTTGGTTTAAACCAATTTAGAGGAATGTATTCGTAAGCCGTCTGATTGCCTAAACTATCTGAAACAGATACAACTACCCATGCTTCAAATGGTACTGCTTCTGATTGAATTTCCATATTGTATTCAAAAAATAAAGGAGTTTCAATCAAAGTGTCAATTTTCCCTTCTGATAAATTGAAGAACTCATTATTTGTATTACCATTTGTTGAAATGTTTGCAAATTCAGCAATGCATTTGCGTTCTAGTTTCGATTTTCTTTCAAGTAAATGATAACCAGTAACTTTATCAGAATCTATTGATGTATAATACAGCAAGCTTGCTTCAAAATCTTTTGGATTTATCAATAGATAATCTGGAATGATTGAAGGGTAATCGCTATCATGACTTTTAGCTATATTTCCTTTGTTCAAATAATTATGATAAGCAAAAACCAAAGTTCTCCCAAAATAAGACCCAATTGTTGCAATTTCTTCAGAATTTTTGGTTTTCTCTATTATCGTTTTGTAGAAATGATATGGGATTCTGTCTTCTTTGTAAACAGATATATGTGTGAAATTTATTTGAGTTATGAAATATATTGGAATAAGTATAAATGGTGTTAATAACCAGCTTAATCTGCGAAATTCGAACTTTTCAATAAACTTATCAATAATAAAAAAGAATGCTCCTATAAAAAAATAATAAAAATGAAAACCAGATCTGTCTTCAGGATAGTTGACATTGAAGTATTTAGCTAATAATAAAACAGCAATTATGTTACCAAGCAATAACGCAGGAAAAATAAGATTTGCTAAGTTATTTATTGAATTGTAATTTTTCTTGAGATATATGATACTTAATAAAATTATAAGTAAAAAATAAAAGAAAATACCAAATAAAATAAGATGGTTTTGGGTATTGAACAATGCTTTGCAAATACTTGTAACGGATTGTATCCAAAACCCATCATGTGTGCCATAATAAAGTGCGCCAGCTTTTTGTAAATCAAATGAATATATCGCCCAAAAAGTGATAGGCAATATTCCTGTAATAAAAATGCTTGACAATTTTAATATTTTGTTCTTATTATGATTCTTTTTGATTAGAATATGAAGAATTAAAAATCCGATAATAATGATTCCCGAATTCATTAAAGATAAATTAGCAGATATTGAAGTTGTTATTAATAATGAAGATAATAAATAATTTTTTATAGAATTTTTTTTGAAAGTGAGAATCAGATACCAAATACTTCCCAATAAAAGTGTAAAGGACATTCCATAGCCTCTGCTTAAAGCTAAAAAATCAATAATTGGATGTATTAATATTAAACATAGCCATAGTAAAAGTGCAATGTGTTTGTTTTTGAGTGTGTTGCTTATTTTAAATGCAAAAAAGCAATAAAATGGGATGAGAATTAAATTTGCTAAACGCAATACAAAAGGAGTGAACCCAAATAATTTGTAAAAAGAATAAGATAATAATGTGTTTAAAATATGATTGTTAGCTCCATTGATGTCAATTTTATATAAAAAAGGTAAAAAATTTCCTGTATTTATATAAAACCAATATGTCATAATTTCATCATGCAGAAAAGGAACTGTAATTGCTCTGATAAACAAATATATAAAATAGAATAAAGATATAATATAGCTCGTTTTTTTGTTTAGTTTTAAGTAATATTTGAAATTTGAAATATCGATTTTCATAAAGAAGAAATTATTGCAATTGTGTGATAAGTTTTGTTTTGATAGTTTGAAATACAAAGATACATTTATTTTTTTTAAAATAATAGGCACTTTTTTTACCATAAATTCGCATGGATTTTTATTAGTGTTTTATTTATAGAAAGTTGCAGGTTTTTCGTCATTTAATTATTTTATAAAAATTCGTGTAATTCGTGTAATTCTTTTACAATAAAAATTTATTTGAGAATTTATGGTTTTAGTATAAAATGAAATTTTAAATTTAGAATTAAATATATTCATTGAAATTATTTTTGTTATTTTTTAAAAAAATTATATGTATAAGTATTATATAGTCAGTAAAATAACAATTTGGTGTTGAAAAACTTTATTTTTAGTATCACATTATTGAATATTTTGTTGTAAATTTGTTAATTGAAAAGTTATGCAAAAAACTTTTTTGTTAAATAATTAAAAATAATTTGCTATGGATTTAGATAAGCCAGTTAAAATACTGTTTGCTGAAGATAATCATGATGATTTGGAATTGGCAATGAGGGAGTTAACTCAAAATGGTATAGAACATACTGCTCTTAATGTGATATCTCCTGAAAAATTTATAGAAGCTTTACATAATTTTAAACCAGATATAATAATATCTGATTTACGTATGCCATTTTTTGATGGTATTCAAACTTTGCAATTTTCTTTGCTGCATAATCCTAATATTCCGTTTATTATGCTTACGGGATCAACTGATGAAGAAACCGCAGTAGCTTGTATGAAAGCAGGAGCCTTTGATTATATAATTAAAGACAGACTTAATATGCTTCCTTTTTCAGTAAAAGAAGCTATTCAACTTATAAAGTTGTTGGATGATAAAAAGAAAGTTGAGAATTTCCTTATTGAAGAGGAAAAGAAATATCGACTTCTTTTTGAAACGATGAATCAAGGAATTATTTATTATAGCCCAAAAACAGAAATTATTTCTGTTAATCCTGCCGCAGAGCGTATTTTGGGTTATGATGCAGAACGACTTTATAAAGTTAGACTCGCTGACGTTAAATGGAAAACAATTACAGAGAATGGAGATCTATTTCCTGTCGATCAACATCCAGCAGTACTAGCGTATAAGGGAAAAAGAAAAATAAATAATGTTATTATGGGTATTATAAAACCCAACAAAACTGAAGTAATTTGGTTGGAAGTTTCTGCAGTACCTCAATTTGATGACAGTTCAAATTTCCCTTATCAAGTTTATACTACTTTTGAAGATATAACTGAGAAATTAAAGACCCAAAATGAGTTAAAACAGAGTGAAGAAAAATTCAGACTTCTTTTTGAAGAAATGAACAATGGAATGGCTTTGTTTGAAGTGGTTTTTAATGAAGACAATAGACCAATTGATTGTAGATATATTAATGTAAATTCTACTTTTGCAAAATTGATGGATGTTGAACGCGACAACGTAATTAATAATACCTTATGTGAAATAAATCCTGATTTTGATTTAGTTTTGCTTCATAAGTATTTTAATGTTGCTTTAAAAGGAGAACCTGTTCATTTTGAATATTTTGATAAGCAACTTCATAAATATTTTGAAATTAGGATTTATAGTCCAATAAAAAATCAATTTGCTGTTATTTATCAGGATATTACGGATAAAAAACATGCTGAAAAGGAAGTAGAAGAAAAAACCAAAGAAATTAATATGTTTTTCTCTAATTCTATTGATTTGCTTTGTATTGCCACAATGGATGGAGTGTTTAAACGTATTAATCAAGAATGGGAAAAAACATTAGATTATAATCTGTCTGAGTTTGAAGGCAAAAATGTATTAGATTTTGTTCATCCTGAAGATGTTATTGAAACATCTGCTGTGTTAAATGCTTTAAAAATCAATCCGTATTATGAGAGTTTTTTAAACAGATTAAGATGTAAAGATGGTACATATCGTTTTATTGAATGGAAGTTTTATACATTAAACAACTTAATTTTCTCTGCAGCTCGCGATATAACACAAAGAATTCAAGATGAAGAGGAAATAAAACGTAAAAATGACGAATTGATTAAATCAAATATAGAAAAAGATAAGTTTTTCTCTATTATTGCTCATGATTTAAAGAGTCCTTTTAATGGTTTATTGGGATTATCCGAAATGCTAGCTGACGAAGTTGATCAATTCTCAATTGAGGATATTCAGAAAGTAGCAAAAAGCATGAAAACATCTGCAACCTATTTGTTTAAACTTTTAGAAAATCTTTTAGAATGGTCAAGAATGCAGCGTGGAGTGATGAGAAATGTTCCTGAAACTTGTCAATTAACTGCTGTTTTTGAACAAACTTTATTATTAAATTCAACTTTGATTAGCAATAAAGAATTGGTAATTAGAAATTTAATTCCTGTTGATTTTCAGGTATCTGCTGATACGCATATGTTGAATTCTGTTTTAAGAAATTTAATTTCAAATGCAATTAAATTTACAAAAAGTAAAGGAACTATTGTAATTAATGCTATCAAAATTACTGACAAACTAACTCATATTTCAATAAAAGACACAGGAATAGGTATTTCTGAAGATGAAATGAGTACTTTATTTAAAATTGACAGTATAAGTTCTTTTCCAGGTACTGATGGCGAAACCGGTACTGGTTTGGGTTTGGTTTTATGTAAAGAATATATTGAGAGAAATGGTGGTAAAATATGGATTGATAGTGAATTAGGAAAAGGAACTACAGTTAATTTTACTTTAAAAACTGTTTAAAGTTTTTTTATATAATAAAAAAAAGCAGGCTAATCTTTTCTGAAGCCTGCTTTTTTTTGTTTATTGTTTTTCATACTGTTGTATCTCATCATAAATAAATTCAATGCTGATATCAGCTTGTTTAAACATTTCTTCTGATTCTATACCTGCATGATATTTCCTTTCGCAAATCACTCTTTTAATTCCACAGTTAATTATGAGCATCGCACAAGTTCTACATGGAGTCATACGACAATAAAGCGTTGCTCCATTTAGTGATATTCCCATTTTTGCAGCCTGACAAATAGCATTTTGTTCAGCATGAACTGTTCTTACACAGTGATTAGTTATTTTTCCATCTTCATGAATTACTTTTTTAAACAAATGACCTACTTCGTCACAATGTGGCAATCCAGTAGGTGATCCAACATAACCAGTTACCAATATTTGTTTGTCTCGGGCTATTACACAACCACTTCTTCCTCTATCGCAGGTTGCTCTTTTGGCAATCGTATTGGCTACTTCTATAAAGTATTCGTCCCAAGTTGGTCTGATGTATTTTTCTTCCGACATATCTATTTGTTTATTTTGTTTAAAATAATTTCAACTTTTTTCTCTAATTCATTGATACTACCTGAGTTTTCAAAAACAAAATCAGCCATTTCTATACATTTTCTCAAATTCTGTTTATTTGGATCATCTGTATCCATTTCTCGATTTTCATTTTCAATAAAAGTTTGATAACTAATATTATCTGTCTCTGATTTTCTCAATAATATTCTTTGATATCTAATTTCAGATGGTGCATCAATTGCAAACAAATAGAAATCATTTTTATCTCTTAACGAATCTATTTCGCCTGGAGTTCTGATGCTTTCAATTATACAATTACTTCCTGTAATTAATGCTTTATTATATAATTGATCTGTAACAAATGATGGTGAATGATTTGCTCTCAATTCATTGGCTATCATAGTCATACTGTCTCTGTTTACAATGAGTTTGCGTTTTTCAATTTCATCAATTAGAAAGCTTCTTACTGAATAATGCTTAAACTGCTTTTGTTCAGTTAAATACTTTACTATTGTCCCTTTTCCGGCTCCTATGGTTCCTGTAATTCCGATAATAAGCATTGTTTGATGTTGTTTTTTATTATTCAAATGAATATTATTTTTAACAAAAGTATTAATTTTATTGAGAATTATTGAGTTTTATTTTATAAATTTGTTTAAAAATAAATCGAGAGAAATGAATCTTTTATATCCAATGAAATTTGAACCCCTTTTTAAGGATAAAATATGGGGTGGAAGTAAAATTAAAACTGAGTTAGGACTTGATTTTTCGCCACTTCAAAATTGTGGTGAAGTATGGGCATTATCTGGTGTTGCCGAAAATACCTCTGTTGTTTCTAATGGTTTTCTCAAAGGAAATGAGTTGAATGAGCTTGTAGAAATTTATATGGGAGATTTGGTAGGTGATGCAATATATGAAAGATTTGCTAATGAATTTCCCCTTTTGATTAAATTTATTGATGCCAATGATTATTTGTCAATTCAGGTTCATCCTGATGATGAACTTGCTGAAAAACGTAAAATAGGTTATGGCAAAAGTGAAATGTGGTATATTATTCAGGCTGACGAAAATGCTGAATTAATAAGTGGATTTAATTGTAAAACGAATAAAGATTCATATCTTAAAAATTTGGAAAACAAATCATTGAAGCAAATTTTAAATCATGAAAAGGTGAAAAGTGGTGATGTTTTTTATATTCCTGCTGGTAGAGTGCATGCCTTAGGACCTGGTTTATTATTGGCTGAAATTCAACAAACTTCTGATACTACCTATCGTATTTACGATTGGGATAGGTTGGATGATAAAGGAAACCCCCGTCAGTTACATATTAATGAAGCTTTGGATGCTATTGATTTTACTTTACATACCGACTACAAAACACATTATGAACCAAAATTAAATAAAACCATTCATTTAATTGAAACTCCTTTTTTTACTACAAATATCCTGAATTTTAATCAATTGATAGAAAAAGATTATGAGGAATTGGATTCTTTTGTAATTTATACTTGTGTAGATGGAACTTGTAAATTAAATTATGGTTTAGAAACACTTGATTTAAATAAAGGTGAGGTAGTATTGTTGCCAGCTGAATTTAAGAAAATTCAATTAAAACCATTGGATGAATGTAAGTTACTTGAGACTTATATCGTTTTATAGTTTTGTTATTCTTTTTTTACATAATTTAATTCAATTTGTTGATTTTAAATTCTGTATCTTTGTTTTGATATGTGTTTTTCTTTTTTAATAAAGTAAAATTGTGAATGATACGGAATTGTAAAAATTTAAAAATTAATAGCTTGTTGGTTTTAAAAAAACTAGCTTTTATTGTTTTGTGTTTTTATATTTCTGATTTAAATGCACAAAGTATTGATAAAGTTAGTGTTTTTTTAAAGAAAGGTAGCACTATTTTGCTCGGAAAAAAGAAAATAACTGCTTTTAATGACACGATTGTTATCGTGCCCAAATCTACATCTTTTAAAATCAGAAATGTTATAGATAAAAAATCTGAAGTTTTTTATGATTCTCTTAAAACCAAAGCAGCCAGAAATAAATTTACAAATGAACTTTATAATATATTTATTACTCGAAAACAAACCGACATTGAAAGATTGAATATTAAAACAATTAAAGCTGAAAGTGAATTTACAAATTATAAAGGGAAAACCATTAGAAGTATTAAAATTAAAAGACTTGAACCTTTTGGTACTTCGGTATTTGACACAAGTATAACAGCCGAATCGTGGATAGAAAAATCTGTTAATGCATTGCATCTGATAACATTGGAAAATGTTGTAAAATCAAATTTAATAATTAAGGAAGGAGATGTGTTAAATTCTTATATTCTAGCAGAGAACGAAAGAATTCTTCGTAATTTACCTTATATTTATGATGCACGTATATATGCAAGTAACATTGATGGAGATTATGTTGATGTGATTATTATAACCCGCGATTTGTGGAGTATTGGAATTTTACCTGATTTAGGAAAATCATCAGGAAATATTGAAGTTTATGATTTAAATTATTTGGGATTAGGAAATTCATTACGTGCAGAACTACTATATAATAAAGATTCAATGCCCAATTTGGGTTATCGGTTTCAGTATGATTTTAGTAATATTAAAAGAACATTTATTGATGCAAGTTTAATATATCAAAATGTTTTTATGCGTGAAAAGTTTGGTGTTGTTGCAAACCGGAATTTTGTTTCTTCAAAATCAAAATATGCTGGTGGTGGATTATTAATGAAAAATAATGATTTAGCTTATTTGAAGTCTTTTTCAAATTCTGATTCAATAACAAATATTAATTATTTGAATTCTGAAATTTGGTTGGGTTCTTCTTTTGTCTTGAGTAAAAAAACTCAAAATATTAATTCGTTGCGTTTGATTGTTTCTGCAGGATATTTTAATAAGCACTTTTACAAACGTTTATTTGTAGATCAGAATACAAATAAGTTGTTTCATCAGTCATCATTGATATTAGGAAGTATTTCTTTGTCGAAACGAAATTATTACAAAGGAAATTTGATTTATGCCTTTGGGACTGTTGAAGATATTCCATACGGATATCTGATAGAAACCACCTTTGGAGCTGAGCAACGTGAGTTTGGAAATAGAATATATGGTGGTTTACAACTATCTGCCGGCAACTTTATTCGCAATTCGTCATATTTGTATGCTATGTTCGGTATTGGAGGTTATAAAAATGGGAACCATATTGAACAGAGTGTGTTGAAATTTAATATAAACTCATTTAGCACTTTGTATTATCATAAGAGGTATAAATTCAGAAATTTTTTTAAACTAAGTTATATTGTTGGTATAAACCGATTTGAAGGCGAAAGTATAAAAACAGATTTTGAAGAAATATTGATGAAAAGCAATGAGATTACAGGTACTCAGAAATTATCATTTAAAATTGAGAATGTAGCATTTACTCCTATTGATTTTTATGGTTTTAAAGTTGCTTTTTATGGTTTTTGGGATGTCGGAATTATTGGTTCGAACAAGCATTTCATTTTAAATGAAAAGTATTTTTTGGGTATTGGAGGTGGATTTAGAATAAGAAACGATAACTTGGTATTTCAAACATTTCAAATAAATATATCTTATTATCCACTTTTGCCTTCAGGCGGTTCTTCGGGATTGGTTTTTGGTATTTCGGGTCAAAATGTATTGAAACTCTTTGATTTTGTTGCGAGTAAACCTCGTGAAGTTGTTTTCCGATAGATTGATTTATGATTAAATTTAAAATAACTAAAAGAATTTATAAATCTTTATTTTACAGTGACAAATATTGTTTTAAATTTAATATTCTTTAAATACTTTCATCTGTTATAATTCATTAATATTTCTTACTTTTGCAGGCTAATTTTAAATAATATATCTATATAATACGATGGACAGAAATACGATATTAGGCTTGGTTTTAATCTTTGCATTATTTATTGGTTATAGTTGGTGGAGTGCACCTAGTAAAGAAGAACTTGAAGCAAAAAAGAAAGCACAGGATTCTATAGCTTTTGTTCAGGCTCACACTGATTCGCTTATTAAAGTATCAGCTGAGCAGCTTGCAAAAAATGATAGTATAAAAGCTAAAGCCGATTCAGTTAAGTCATCTCCTGATGTTTTAAAAGATAAATTAGGTTCGTTTTCGCTTGCAGCCAAAGGCGAAGATATTGCTTATGTTATAGAAAATGAACTTTTAAGACTTAATATATCAGCAAAAGGTGGTAGGATTTCGCAAGCCGAATTAAAGAATTTCAGAACTTTTGATTCTATTCCTTTGATATTATTTACAAAAGATTCATCAGAATTCAACCTTTCTTTTGCTTCTAACAATAGAAATATCAATACTGCAGAATTGTTTTTTAAACCCGTTTTTTCAAAAAAACAGGATGAAGGCAAAACCAAATTGAGTATAAAGGCCAACGATTCTTTAACTTTTGCAATGCGTTTATATGCAGATGCAGATGATAGTATTGGAAACTCAAATAAATATATTGAATATCAATATACTATTTATGGAAATAGTTATATGATTGGCTTCAAAATTAATTTTGTTGGTATGCAGGATATCATAGCTGCAAATGCCAATTTTATTGATTTGTATTGGAATACAGACTTGCGCCGACAAGAAAAAAATGCGAAGAATGAAAATATGGTTTCTTCTGTATATTATAAATTGCTTAAAGATGATGTTGATTATTTGAGTGAAACCAAAGATGATGAGGCTTCTTTAAAAACGCCAATTAAGTGGATTTCGTTTTCTCAACAGTTTTTTTCTACTACTTTAATTGCAAAAGATCAGTTTTTGAATGCTGACATTAAATCGTTTACCGAAATAAATAAAGAGGGTGGAAGATATCTGAAATCATTGCGTTCATTAATAGGTATTCCTTATCAATCAAATGCCGATAACAGTGTGGCAATGAATATGTATTTGGGGCCAAATAAATATAATATTTTAAAAACCTATGATTTAGAATTGGAACGTCAGATACCACTTGGCTGGAGTTTCTTTTTATTACAATGGATTAACAGATATGCTGTTATTCCTGTATTCAACTATTTAGATAGTTTTAATTGGAATTATGGTATTATTATTTTGGTTTTAACCATATTGTTGAAAATTGTTTTGTTGCCAATTGCTTATAAATCTTATCTTTCTTCTGCAAAGATGAAGGTTTTGAAACCTGAAATAGATGAAATATCAGCTAAATTCCCTAAAAAGGAACAAGCTATGGACAAGCAAAGAGCTACTATGGGCTTGTATAAAAAAGCTGGTGTAAATCCAATGGCTGGTTGTATTCCGATGTTGTTACAGTTTCCTATTTTAATTGCACTATTTCGCTTTTTCCCAGCTTCTATCGAATTGCGTCAGCAACCATTTTTGTGGGCTGAGGATTTGTCGAGCTATGATTCAATTATTAATTTAGGATTTAATATACCGTTTTATGGCGATCATGTGAGTTTGTTTGCACTTTTGATGGCAATTTCAAACTTAATATATACCAAGATGAATATGGATATGATGGGCTCTTCATCTACTCAAATGCCAGGTATGAAAACCATGATGTATATAATGCCGGTTATGTTTCTTGGTTTCTTAAACAGCTATTCTTCAGCTTTGAACTACTATTATTTCTTATCAACCATGATGACTTTCGGGCAGATGTATTTAATCCGTCAGTTTGTAAATGAAGATAAGATACATGCCAAAATACAGGAAAATAAAAAGAAACCTGTTACCAAATCGAAGTTTCAGCAACGTTTGGAAGATATGGCAAAACAACGTGGTTACAATCCAAATGCAAAAAAGAAATAGTCT
>CAZWRD010000037.1:0-9516 GCA_964636105.1 uncultured Bacteroides sp. | reverse complement strand
AGATTTTGCTTTACTCTGTCGCCGAGTGAATGTTTTCCTGCTGATTTTGCTTCACTCTGTCGCCGAGTAAGAGTAATCTAACAGTTTTTGTTTCACTTTCCGGGAAAGTAAGTGTATTCTTGATGATTTAGCTTCTTCGGAAAATCCGACAAAGCCCCGACAGTAGTTTTTGTTTCTTCGGAAAATCCGATAAAGCCCCGACGGTAGTTTTTGCTTCTTCGGAAATTCCGAAATAGTCCCGACAGCTGATTTTGCTTCTTCGGAAAATCCGGTAAAGCCCCGATGGTAGATTTTGCTTCTTCGGGAATTCCGGTAAAGTAAAACCATCAGCGTTTACTTCACTCCTTCAAAATAAATGGGATAAATGAGCGTTTTTTCGGGCAGCAGATTTAATTTGATAATGGCTTTTTGTTTGCCTTGTTTTTCGTCGGTAAGTATGAGTAAATTAATGGTTCCACTTTCGTTTGATTGTACTGCTTTTTCGTCCCAATAAAATCGCATGCAATTGCAATCGGAAGTAATATCTTTTATCCTTAACGGAAATTTGCCATCGTTCTTAAATCGCAAAGTAAAAGCATTGGTTGTTTGGTTACTTAATTTGCCATAATCAGCCGAATCGGCAGCAAACTTTATTACGGGTGTTGAATCTTGTTTTTCAACTGTTTGTTGCTTTGTATAATCGTAATACAATATCTGTATGCGGCGTTCCATAGCTGCTGCTTTGCTGTATATTGAATTGCGTTTATCGTTCGGATTATCGCTTACATCTTTGGCAGCCATGCTTTTGCCCAAAGGCTCTTCGTAAATAATTAATTTGGCAGCCGATGTATCCGACGGATTTATATACGGCATAAAAACGCCATCTTTATAGTCTTTCAGATAATTAAGCAAGCTAGAAATACGTCTTTTGGTAAGATTTACATTGTATTCCTCCGAATTTAAAGGGCTTGCATAACCTTTTACTGTAATTCTTATTTCGTTTCCTTTCTGCAAATCGCGCAAAAGCAATGCTGCAAAAGTTTGCAATTGCGTAAATCCTATTGCTACATCCTGCTTAAAAAAGTTTTCGATATCGCCCATAGCTTTTGCTTTTTCTTCTAACTTCAAACCTTTTGAATATTCGGTTTTATACTTATCTAACAGCGAATAATAATCGGCAAGGCATTGTTTGTAGTTTTTATCGGTAGTAGTTTTTGTGGTAGCAGGGTCGGGTTCATCGTTATGAAAAAACAAAGTAAGTGGCAGCAGCTTCTTGATGCTTTCTTCTATGGTAATGGTATCGGGTTTGGGTATTTCGGGCGTTTTACGACTGATAAGTTCATAGCTGTAAATATCATTACAACAAGTTTCGCCTTTTATATAAAACGAACCCTTCCGATTGGAAGTAAGATAGCCCTCGGTAGTATCGCCGCTATTAACCGTAAAATACATATCGTTGTAACTAGTATTAATCGGATAACCCATATTTTCAGGTTCGGTCCATTGATTTTGCTCGCCTTTGGTTTTAAAAATATCGAAGCCGCCAAAACCAAACATCCAGTCGGATGCAAAATAAAGTTTTCCAGTCTGATTATCGTAAAAGGGAGATATTTCGTTTCCTGCGGTATTAATACGGCTTCCCAGATTAACAGCCTGACCGAATTCGTTGTTGTATTTTATAGAATACCAAATATCCATCTGCCCAAAACCACCCGGACGATTACTCGCAAAATACAAAACTTCCTTACCGCCAATTCTGCTATAGGTTGGTTGTGTTGATGTGTAATTGTTGAGGTTAACTTTATTATTCAATACCTTAGCTTTCTCCCATTTGCCGTTGTTAAGTTTGCTTTCGTAAATGCGGCAGTTCATTTCGCCGCTTTCGTTTGTAGTACAACGGGTAAAGTAAACGATGTTGTTATAATTATCAAAGCTTACATTGGCAGTATGTTCTTCGTTTGCATTAAGTTTTCCTTTAAAGTCTCTTCCCGACGAAAAACCAGCTACCGAAATCCATGAATAATAAACTTTCGATAAATATACATCGGGTAAGAAGCTTTCAAATTCATTATCAGTTACACTTCTCAGTGAAGAATAAGCCAATACGGTATCGCCCAACTGCACGGCACCGAATTCGGAATAAGCCGTATTTACATTCTTTCCCAAGTGGGTAATTGTAGCCGTTGCTGAGTCGTTTATATGTTCCAAAGCCCATGTACACGATTTTATTTCCTGCTGAGCTTTTTGTATAAAGAAATCTTTGCGGTCTTTGTTATTGGTAATAAAATTCTTATAATATCTTGAAGCTAAATTGTATTTGCCCATATAATTATTCATTTCAGCATAATAAAATTCGCATAAAGGATATTTCCTGATATTATCTTTATTCATCACTTTAAAATAGTATTCGGCAGCTTCTTGATAATTATTGTAAAGTTTATTAGCTTCAGCATAGCGGTAAGTATTTTCCAAATTATTTTTATCTCTATCGATTAATATTTTATATAAAACACTCGCATTATAATAATCTGCTTTATTAAATGCCTCTTCAGCCATTCTTTTGTAATCATCTATACTCTGAGAAAAAGCAGGGACATTGGTAAATACCAATAATTGCAAAATTAGTACACATAAGATAATAGGCTTTAACGATAAATCGGATATTTTTGTTGTCAGCTTCATTATTCGTGGGGTTAAAATATCGGACAGGGTATTTCTTTAAGTCTTTTTTGTCTTACCTGATTCAAAATATAGGTTACTGACAATTCATAACCACCCAGATATTTACTTGCTGGGTGTAAATCAGAGAAGTTGAAATCATAACTAATTCCAAAATTCCATCGTCTTACATCCATACCAGCCTTTAGTATTAATGCATCCTGATTTCTCAGGTAAGTACCCAAACTAAAGGTTGAATAAAAATAAGGGCTGCTGTTCAGAATAAATTTAAAATCGGCACCCACAACAATCTGATTATATTTACCTTGTTGCATCAGCAAAAAGGATGGGATCAATTCAGTAGTTTTATTTAAGCCAATGATAGCATTTCCATAAGCAACAAAACGGGTATTTAACACAACATCTTTGTTATCGAAAAAACTCAAATTGGGTTGGTTCAGATGAAAAGCTGCCAATCCGGCATTAAAAATAAGTTGATCTTGTTTTTGCAAAAACCAATGAATACCACCCGAAAAATCCAAATAAGAATAAGAATCGTTTTTAATGTTTTCGCCACTTCCAATATTAGGATTGTATTGATCACCATCGTATTGATTGTCGAAATTCAATTTTGTAAAATCAATTTTATGTTGTGCGCCACCAGCTTGCAATCCTATGGAAATAAAATGATTGTTTCTTTTATTTAATCCTTTTGTGTAAGAAAGCGAAATGCTACCAGAAGTAGTTCCCATATCGGCATCGCCAGCTATATCATTATTAAATACAATACCTAATCCAATAATGTCCTGTTTAAATTTTCTTTTAAGCAATTGCATGTCAAAAGAACCCGAAAAAGTAGAATAAGGCACTGTAACACTAGCCCATTGGTTACGATGATTAAGCACAAAGCGGTGCGAACCTCTGAAAAAACCGGTTTGTGCCGGATTAAGATTTAAAGGAGAATTGTTAAACTGCGAAAAATGAATATCCTGCCCGAAATTTATTAACGGAACAAAAAGTAAAAAAAATAATGATATTCTTTTTTTAAATTTCATATTCAACAGCTTATCTGATTAAAGTTATATTTCCTTTTTTCTCAAAATATTTTTGATTTAAACATCTTCCCTTGAAATAATAAACATAAACACCCGGCTGACAATATTCGCCTTTGAATTTTCCATCCCACCCGTTTGAAATATCTGAATTCTCGTAAACTCTTTCACCCCAGCGGTCGAAAATTTTTATGCTCATTTCTTCCAATATGTTGCTTCTTACAAATAATTCATCATTTTGAAAATCATTATTGGGAGTAAATCCATTTGGGATATAGATAAAAGGTTCACCACACAATAAATCAATTACAAAAATTGTAATCGAGTCTTTATATTCGCAACCATATTGGTCTTTGAGTGTAACATAATAAGTCGTAGTAGTAAGTGGTGTTGCTTTCGGATTCGGGATATTAGGATTATTTAAACCATAAGCAGGAGTCCACAAATAAGTAACATTCGGAATTAGAGTTGCATATAGCTGTGTGCTCAAATCTTTGTATATTGTATCCAAATCAGCCCAAACCTGAACATTATTAAAGATACTTTGAATTATAACGGTTGCTGTATCTTCTTTTGTGCAGTTTTTGCTGTCGGTAACAATCACTTTATAAAATCCCGGACATAAGTTTGAGGCAGGATTGGATGTTTGCATATTATTCCAGCTGAAAGTATAAGGCGGATTGCTTCCCGAAGGATTTGCATTAATTTTTCCTATACAAGCACCATCACAGGGTACATGAGTTACAACCGGATTGGTTAGCAATGGAGTAGGATTGCTTAAAGTAAAATTTCTTACGCTTTTACAATTAGTTGCATCTTTTACAATAACCGAATAATTTCCTGCACATAAATTAGTAATGGTTTGCAGGTTGCTTCCATTATTCCATGTGTATGAATAGGGTGGTGTACCTCCAACCATAGCTATACTTATATTACCATTACATGAATCGTGGCAAGTTGGCGAATTTACAATTTGCGGATTTACTGAAAAAGCAAAAGTAACTTTTACACTATCAATACCTTCGCAATACTGATTTTTTATTTTTACATAAAAAGTAGAATTGGAAGTTATATTTACAAAAGCAAATTTGCTGTTAAGATTTGTATTTATTGTATCAGTAAAGTTCTGATTAGTTGACCAAATATATTGCACCGGATTAACCAGCGTTGTTGCAGTTAGTTTTATAGTGTCATTACAAACCGTGGTGTCATTTCCGGCATCAACAATCATATTATTTACAATTACTTTTTGAGAAATGGTATCAGTACAATATATATTGTTAACTAGTAATTTGTAAGTAGTTGTATTATTAGGCGATGCAAATGGATTCGAAATGGTTGAATCACTCAATCCTGCGGAAGGTATCCATTTATAAGTGATTGTAGGATCTGGAATTGGATTTACACCAATTTGTTTAGGAATTCCAGGGCAAATATTGATATCAGCTAATGAATAACTTGTATCTGATAAAACCACAATTTGTTTTGAAATTGAATCGGAAAAAGAACAGCCGTTTTGCATAAAAGCAGTAAGTTTTACCTGATAAACACCCGAATGTGTATAAATATGAGCAGGATTAGCTTGTGTACTAGGTAGAGAACCATCTCCGAAATTCCACAAAAAAGAAGTTCCCAAACTCGAATTCTGGAAAAATATGGTGTCAGGAGCACAAATTATCGGAGGATTAACAAAATCAGCTAAAGCAAAATTGCTGTAAATATTATATTTAAAAACAGCATTATTACAATTTCCAGATGAATTTGTGTTTGACCAAACGTTAGAAGGATAAGTTGGGAAGCTATTATTACCGCCACAACTTGCACATACAGACTGATAGACATTTCCTTTTTTGTCAAATCTACTTGTGCCACCATCCACATGATCATAACCATTATAATTTAAACCTGAATGTAATTCTCCAAAAAATGTAGCAAAATCCAATGTGGATGCATCGTCTGACATGGCTAATATATAAAAATCCTGTCCATCAGTAGTAGTTTGATATGCATTAGCAGTTATAGGCAAATTAACTGTGCCAAACACCTGTCCCCAATTTGGTCCTCCAGCATATCCAGCCCAATATCTTCCCCAGCCAGATAAATAAATTCTGTTGCAGACATCAACAGCAAAGGCAGTAGGCGAAATATTGGGTTTGCCATCGCCTGTTCCGAATACGGTTGACCAAACCAATGAATCTAAATTATTTTTGAATTTTGTGATAAACTGACCGCTATTTGGTACATTATAAGGAGCGTTATATATAAGTAAATTACTGTCTGCTTTAGTTTGACCGTAGATATGAACAAATCCTTTTTTACTAACCTTTACAAAATAAGATTGATCATATTCAGGAGAGCCAAAAAAAGTTGATGCGATCAATGTATTTCCATTTGGAGAAATTTTACTTACAAACGCATCTGTTGCACCTCCCTGATAACTTGTTTTATAAGAATTGGGAGTTGATGGAAAATCAACGGAAGTAGTTCCTCCAGATATAAAAACATTGTTAAGAGAATCTGTATCAATAGAATAAACAGCATCGTCGTTACTTCCTCCAATATGTGAACTCCATACCAGATTTGATAAATTGAAATCCATTTTAAAAACAATACCTTCTTGTTTTCCGTGATTTGTAGTTTGAAATGAGTTTATAGTAACCGGAAAATCAGTTGAGAAAGTACAAGTACCTACATAAACATTACCTTGCTCATCTGTTGTAATCTCACCTCTTGCACCATCACCATAATTATAATACAATGAATCATTTCCAAACATCATGAAATTATTATAATTCGTGCGGTAATTCAATCCGTCATTTCCGCTACCACCAACATATGTAGATGACAAAAGTTGGGTGCCGTCAGCACTTAATTTGCTTAATATCAAATCAACTCCAAGCGGATAAGTTATACTGCTATCATAATTTACTGCTTGTCCTCCATTAAAGCTGGTGTCGTAAGCATTTGAAGTAACCGGATAATTTACAGAACCAGTAGTTCCCAATATGAGTAATTGGTTTGCAGAATTTACAATTAAACTATGGGGCATCTCACCTTCATTCCCACCCAGATAGGTAGCATAAATACGGTTTACTCCTAAAGTATCTAATTTCATAATTCCAATATCCCATAAGCCGGCATTAGTCATCTGATATGCACCAAAACTAACAGGATAGCCGGTAAGTTGTACAATACCCCCTGCAAAAGCATTCCCTGATAAATCATAAGTGGCAGTAAATCCCCAGTTATCGGTTGTAGAGCCTGTATATGTCGAAAAAATAAGAGCAGGATCAATAATCAGAGGATAATCAATATTATAATCAGCAACTTCAAAGCTGACAATATTTTTATCTAATTTATAATTACATAAAATTTCAATTTCTTTGCCATCAATAATCTGATAACAGTATGGGCGTAATTCTAAAATCTGGTTTACCGATGTCTGTATTAAAAGATGTCCTTTCGATAATTTGATTTTGTCAACATATTTATATTTTAGTTTAATATCAGCCGGATTAGCTTTGGGTTTTATTATAAAATCATATTTTAAAAATCTGTTTTGACTATATAGTTTTAAATCAATATCATCATATAAATTTTTATAGCTTATTTCTGCATATTTATAAACTTTTGAAGCCCATTTTGATTTGTCTTTTCCAATAAAATAATTTATGTAGTCATAATCTTTTTCTGATGGAATAATTTCAGCATCATTACAATTCATAAATTCAACCTGATATGCATGAGCATCAATATTTTTTAGTTCTGTTTGTTTTTCATTTTTATGATGTGCATGAGAATGTTTGATGTCCGATTGATTTATCATGTGAAATGTAAGCCCGTTTTTTTCAATAAAGAGCATTCCACCATTTACATCTGCACCAAATATTGCTTTTGAATTCCATTGATTTTTGTTTTCAATAAATTTCAACTGCTTCGATTGCAAAGTGTCTCTTTCTGCATAAGTGTTTGCTAAACAGTAATATGTAAAAAATATAATAAGAATAATTTTTTTCACTTTATAAAATTGAAATTAAATTTAAACATGATGTATATCAAACAAAACAGAGTATAAAAGTACTCTTTTTTTTGACAGATTAATTAAAAAAGACAAATAATGCTGATAAAACGTTGCTTTTTTATTCTTAAATTTATTATTTTCTATCCAATTCCATTATTTCCAGATTTTTAATCTCTTTTTTATCAATAATAAATCTCAAAAATGTTATCACATGATGAAAACCTGATTTTCCAGCAGCACCAGGGTTGATATGTAATAATTGATATTTGTTATCATACATTACCTTCAAAATGTGAGAATGACCTGAAATAAATAAATCAGGTTTTTCTCTTTTGATAATTTCTTTAGCAATACTTGAATAATTGCCGGGATAGCCCCCTATATGCGTTATAAATACTTTGATGTTTTCGCAGTTAAATATCAGATTCTCATTGCAAATTTGTCTGGTTTTATAATCATCAATATTACCGTAAACAGCATGTAATTTTTTGAAATCATTTAGTTTATTTAT
The DNA here is from genome assembly GCA_964636105.1 of uncultured Bacteroides sp. Classification (GTDB taxonomy): domain Bacteria; phylum Bacteroidota; class Bacteroidia; order Bacteroidales; family JACABE01; genus JACABE01. The sequence continues at coordinate 1,295 of CAZWRD010000037.1, read as the reverse complement.
AATTTCGGTGCTACCAATATCGCCTGCATGCCATATTTGATCACAATCTTTGAAAAATTCAAAAATTTTGGGATGTAAGTAAGAGTGAGTGTCCGAAATTAAGCCTATTCTTTGCATTTAAAAGTTTGTTGTTTTAATAAATAAAAAAAATACAATGTTTATGCATGCAGTTTTTTTATACTTTTGCACAAAAATACTACTTTTTAATCATTAGTCAACAATTTAGGTTTTGAAATACGACAACAAATATTTTATTTTTCTTTTGGCATTACTTTCAATGATTTTTTGGGGAATGTCTTTTGTATGGACAAAAATTGTTTTAGCTTTTTACGACCCAATAACAACGATACTGTTGAGGCTTATTATTTCATCTGTAATCTTATGGGTTGTTTTAAAATTTGTAGGAAAACTACAGGTAGTTTCTAAAAAGCATTATAAATTGTTTTTTCTTTCGGCATTGTTTGAGCCTTTGCTATATTTTTTAGGTGAAAATTTCGGTTTAAGAGAAGTTTCTTCTACTGTAGCCTCTGTTATTATAGCTACGATACCAGTTATAACTCCTATTTTTGCTACTTTTTTGTTGAAAGAAAAAATAACAAAGTTTAATATTATTGGTATTTTTATTTCGTTTTTCGGAGTTTTAGTGATGGTGATAGATAAGAATCTCAATTTTACAGCGTCCCCTAGAGGTATTGCATTATTGTTTCTTGCAGTTTTTTCAACTATTGGTTATGCAGTAACTATAAAAAAATTATCAGCAAGTTATCAATCAGCTACCATCATTACATATCAGAATATAATAGGTATCTTTTATTTTTTACCTTTGTTTTTTATATTCGATTTTAAAGAATTTCTTCAAATTAGACCGAGTTTTAATGCAATAGCATCATTAATACAATTGGCAGTTTTTGCCTCTTCGCTTGCGTTTATATGTTATATTCATGTAGTTAGTAAGATTGGTGTAAGTAGAGCCAATATTTTTACAAATTTAATTCCAATTATAACTGCTGTTTTTTCATACTTTTTATTAGATGAAAAGTTTTATTTTGCAAAGGTTTTGGGAATGATTATTGTAATTACAGGAGTGTTTTTGTCTCAGATAGATAAAATTATAATAAAATACAATCAAGCTAAATCTTTGAAAACGAAAAACAACTAGAGTTTTAGAGAAAATAATTGCATTTTTGTGAAAAAAAGATTTTCTAATTTAAATTAGTTTATTAATTTTGCAGCCTCAAACATGGCGAGGTAGCTCAGATGGTTAGAGCGTCGGATTCATAACCCGGAGGTCACGA
>CAZWRD010000036.1:0-26038 GCA_964636105.1 uncultured Bacteroides sp. | reverse complement strand
CTTTTTTTAATGATTCGCGTGCTTCCCAGTTGAAAATTATATCTTTTGCCATAATACTTTTTTTATTTTTTTAATTAAACAATTGCGTAAATATCAGATTCTTTCATGATTAAATATTCTTTGCCTTCGAAAGAAATTTCAGTTCCAGCATATTTACCATATAAAACGTTGTCACCAACTTTAACTGTCATTGGCTCATCTTTTTTTCCGTTGCCAACTGCAACAACTACACCTTTTTGTGGTTTTTCTTTAGCTGTATCAGGAATAATAATTCCTCCAGATGTTTTTTGCTCAGCAGCTGCTGGTTCTACCAAAACTCTATCTGCTAATGGTTTAATGTTTAAATTTGACATAATTTAAATGATTTAATTATACAATATTATTTATTAATTATTTTTTTATTCAACCCTAAGCCTCTATCATTTTTCGTGCCAAAGTTAAATACTGACAAAATGTCAGTCAGAATGTCAGTAATTACTGTAATTTTGGCAAAAAAAAAGTCAGTATTTTACAAAATACTGACTTTTTATATAAATGTTTTTCAGTTATTTAGCAGGATTTTCTGCTGGTTGCTGTTGTTGTGCTGGCTGAGCTGCAGGTTGAGCTGCAGGTTTTGCGGCATTTATTGGTGTCTGACCAGCATTATCTGTAGTTAATTCTGTTTTTACTGCACTTTCGGTATTGCTTCTAGGAATTGCAAAAACTGAAGCCAAACTTAAAAACAAAAGAACAACTGCAAGAGTCCATGTTGCTTTCTCTAAAAAATCAGCAGTTTTTCTAACTCCCATTATTTGGTTTGATGATGCAAAATTTGAAGCCAATCCTCCGCCTTTTGAATTTTGTACTAACACTATTAAACCTATTAACACACAAGTAATTAAGATTAAAACTGATATAACTATGTAAAATCCCATTTGTTTATTTTTTTATTGTTGATTACTAATATTTTTCAATTTTTCAATTTGGTTTGCAAAGAAACTACTTTTTTCGGGATTTTCCAAAATTAATTTCTCATAAATTTTAATAGCTTTGGTATAATAACCTTGTTTTTCATATACTAATGCTAATGTTTCGCTTACAAAATCCTCATTTTCTAACAAACTATTCTTGTCAATTTCTTCTTCATGAAATTCCTTGTCAGCCAATGGCGTTTGTATTTTTGGCTGTTCTTTTATGAATTTTTCAATAATTTCATCCTTAGGTGTTTGCTTAAGTTTTTCTTTAACAACAGTTGCTTCCTCTTTTGTTTCTTCTACTTTTATTAAAAAATCAGATGACTCTTTTGAATGATTGACTTCAGGTGTTTGAATTGAATTTGTTTCAATATTTTGTCTTGTTTCAATTATCTCATCTTTAACTACAACGGTATTTAAGATAATATCTTGATTAACATTTTTAATTTCTGTAAAATCACTGTTTAATTCTGTTACTTTTATTTCTGAAACTTCTTTATGGATATCTTCTTTTACTTCAACTGATTCAAGAATTTCTTCAGTTTTTTCTAAATCAACATTTATTGAATTATTAATTACTGGTTCCACTTCTATTGACAATTCAATTGAAGAAACTTTATCTTCTATTGAATTGTTAATCAAAGGAATAATAACTTCTTCAGTTTTTACATCTTCTGCAAAAACATTTAATATCTCATCCGCTTTACGTTTAAGAAATTTCCTATCTGTACAATAAACTGCAGCTATTGATAATTGGCGATTATGCTCTTCATTATTATTTTTTAATAAATTTAAATATAGTAAAATTTGAGTTACTTGTGAAAATGGATATTTTACAGTAAGAGCCAACAATTCACTTTCAGTTTTTAAATCTAAAAGCTTAGGATTGTTTAAATATTGAATGTAACTTTCTTTATTCATACTTATATGTATTTGGTTACCAATTTACAACTGCTTTATTAAATATATCTTCAACCAAATCTGTATTAATTTCTTTAATCAAATCGTTTTCAACAGCAGATAAGTTACTTTGGCTACTATAATCGCGATATCGAGTAAACGTTGACTCAAAATCTTGTTTATTGTTTTTTTTATTTGTAAATCTTACTTTTACTGTAATAGTTAATCTGTTTAAAGCTGCTTGCTGATTTCCCTGAATAGCAACTGGTTGATTTGTATAACCTGTAATTTCACCTTCAATATTTAAATCGCCATTATTTTGTAGAACATTCAAATTGGTTTGAGATGCAAATTTATCTCTCAATGCCATTGTAAAAGACTGGCTTAATGTAGGTTGAACTAACATAGCCAAATTAGGAAATTGCTGAATGGATATGGTTTTAATATCAGGAGAAATTGAAGCACCTGTAAAAGAGTAAACGCCACAGCCATTTATAAGCAGTAGCGTAATTAAAAATAAAAAAAACTTATTTTGTTTAATCATTATTGTGCTTTACAATAAGTTTTTGTATTTTGTTTGAAATTTTTATAAAATAAATTCCTTCTTTAAAATCGGATGTATTTATTTTAAATTGAGATGTATTAAACATGTTGTTATAAACAACTTGACCTGTAATGTTATATATCAATACTTGATTGTTGCTTGAGTTTTTACAATTAATATTTACAACATCCTGAGCTGGATTCGGAAAAACCTTATATTCAATTGCTTGAACTTCTTTTATATCGGTTGAATAATCAAAAACCAATTCATCAACAAACAAAGCAGAACCAACACCAAAAGGCATTGCAGCTGAAGATAGTAATATAATATTTACCGTGTCAGGATTACCAATTATATTTTGATCATAATAAATAGGCATATTAAATTGAGTGTAATTGCTTACTGCCGTTTTTACAGAAAAAATACCCCCTCCAATTGTATCTTTAACACCACCTAAAGTTCTGGTTAGCAAAACCGCTATAAGCATACTATCGCTACCTACAGGAGTATATTTAAAATAACCTTTCAAACTTATAGGTTTTGAAGTAAATGGAATTCCTCCAGATACTGACTGATTAGCAATATCTATATTGCCTAAAGAAGCAATTCCGGGTATTGTTTGACCCAAAAAAGACTGTGTTTGCACCTTTGCTGCATAAGTTCCGCTATATTTATCAGTAGTACGTTGTAAACTATGAATAGTAAGTAAATTTACTGAATTCCAGCTATTTGCTGTATTTGCATCAACCCATGTTTCAAATCCTGAATTTGGAATTGTTTGGCTAATCAACTGAGTTGTAAGAGCCAAAATTATAACAAAAAGTGTAAATATTTTTTTCATGTTTATAGTGTTTTAAATTTATTATTTGAAAGATCTGAAAATTTTACTTGTATTATTCTTTTTTGCATTTGAATTTCCTTCAATTCCCAATTCTTTACATTTTCTATACAAAGTTCGTTCCGAAATACCCAATTCATCAGCTATTTTTTTTTTATTTCCATTATTTTTATCAAAGCTTTTTATAATTATTTCGCTTTCAATATCTTGCAAAGTTCTCGGTTCGTATTTTTCTTTTTTTATTCTTTTTATTTTTTCAGCAGAAATTTCTATAATGGATTTATTATCCTTATTTTTATGTACATTGATTAATTCTGTATCATTTTGGTTTATAGAAGTTATATTTTCGGCTTCAACCAAATCATCATCAAGGTTTTCTAAATGATCTATATTTTTGATATAGCTATTGTTATTTAAACTTAACTCATTGTTTTTGTTAAGTTTAGCCAAAGCACTTTTCAATTCGTTAATATCGTTTTTCATATCGAAAAGAACTTTGTATAAAATTTCTCTTTCAGAAATTCCTTGACTATTCTCAAAAGTATTGTCAAACAAAACAGGAAGTTTTCTTGACTGAATTTCAGGCAGATATTTCACAATTGCCATTTTGTCAATTATTCTATCGGTTTCGATAATTGAAATTTGTTCAACAATATTTTTTAGCTGTCTGATATTGCCTTGCCAATCATAATTGCTAATATAAATTTTTGCATCTTCATCAAGTTGTATGGAAGGAATATGATATTTTTCACCAAAATCAATAGCAAACTTCTTAAATAACAACTCTATATCATCCTTCCTTTGTTTAAGAGAAGGTACATAAATCGGAACTGAATTCAATCTATAATACAAATCTTCTCTGAATTTTCCCTTTTGAATAGCGTCAGGGATATTAACATTGGTAGCAGCAACAACCCTTACATTGGTTTTGATAACTTTTGAAGAACCAACCTTAATAAATTCTCCGGTCTCAAGAACTCTTAAAAGACGAACCTGAGTAGAAAGGGGTAATTCTGCAACTTCATCCAAAAAAATAGTACCTCCATTTGCTACTTCAAAATAACCTTTTCGAGCTTCATGAGCATCAGTAAATGAGCCTTTTTCGTGGCCAAATAGTTCTGAATCAATTGTTCCTTCAGGTATTGCTCCACAATTTATTGCAATATATGATCCATGTTTTCGTGAACTCAAATGATGTAGTATTTTCGGAAAAAACTCCTTTCCAACACCACTTTCCCCTGTAATAAGTACTGACATATCAGTAGGTGCAACCTGACAAGCAATTTCAATTGCACGATTTAATAAAGGAGAATTCCCAATGATACCAAATCGTTGTTTTACTGACTGTATATTCATTTTTTTGCTTAAATCTAATTGATTATTAATTAAATCCGACTACAAATATACTAAATTTTACTGACAAAATGTCAGTGTTTTTTCAATAAAAAAGCCTGTACCAAAAAAAATGGCACAAGCTTTTGAAAATGATTACTTTAGCAACAATTGCTAAAAGTTAATTTTTTTTAAAAGATTACTTTAAATTCAACTCTGCGGTTTTTAGCTTTTCCAGCAGCTGTTTTGTTATCTTCTACAGGTTTGGTTTCGCCAAATCCAGTTGCAGTCATTCTTGATGTTTCAATTCCTTTTTTAACCAGATAAGCTTTAACTGCATCAGCACGTTTTTGCGATAAAGCTAAATTTCTGGCATCATTTCCAACATTATCGGTATGACCATTGATTTCAAGATTATATTCTTTATTGTCATTCATTACACTAACTACTTTGTCTAAAATAGGATATGATGTTTTAATAATTACATCTTTTCCTGTTTCAAACTGAATTCCTTGCAATGCTTGATCGAATACTTTTTTTACTTCTGCTTTTACTTCTGGACAGCCTTTATTTTCTTTAATACCTGGAACATCCGGACATTTGTCGTCAATATCAGCAATGCCATCTGAATCTTTATCAGGGCAACCTTTTAAATCTTTACTACCCTTTACATTAGGACATCTATCTTCAGAATCTTGAATTCCATCGCCATCTGTATCTGGACAACCTTTAAATGCTGCTAAGCCTTTTAGAGAAGGACATTTATCTTCGGAATCTTGAATTCCATCGCCATCTGTATCAGGGCAACCATTAAATGCAGCGATACCTTTTACCAAAGGACATTTGTCTTCAGAATCTTGAATTCCATCGCCATCTGTATCTGGACAACCACTAAATGCAGCAATACCTTTGATTGATGGACATTTATCAAGATAATCAGCAATACCATCATTATCAGTATCAACAGGACAACCATTAATATCAACTTTTACACCAATAGGAGTATTTGGGCAATTATCTAATTTATCGGGAACACCATCTTTATCAGAATCTTTTGGAGCACCAAAACTAAATACAAACCCCAATGAATGAGCAATAAAATTATCATTATTTTTAGCTACCCAAAAATCTCTATCATCATTATTAGTAAAATTATAAAGTAATTGATATTGCAAGGCAAAATCTTCCAAGATATTGTAATTTAAACCACCACCAAAAGAGAAAAGCATATCATAACCTCCTTTGATTTTACTATTTGAATAACTCCAATTGTTTGCAAGACCAATACCTGCAACAGCAAAAGGTGCTAGTTTAGATTTCTCCTTTAAAATATATCCATTATTTAACTTATAAACCAACAGCAAGTTTCCGTCGAGTTTCTTTCCTTTAAAATTTTTAGACGCATCTTTAAAATAGCCATAGAGCCCATAAGTTGATTGAATCTTCAAGTCGAATGATTTGCCTAGATATCTGTTTATTGAAGCACCTCCAAAAGCAAACATATTGTCTCCAACTTCAAGAAATCCATTTCCAAAATCACCATTATATTCAGTTTTACCCCCAAATATACCAATTGCCCATTTTTTATCAGCATTTTGGGCATTAACCGTTATTAGTCCAAAAACCAATAACATAACGAATGTAAGTGTTTTTCTCATATTAATTATTTTTTAAAAATTTATACAAAGGTAATAATTTTATTTATAACTAGTTTAAAATAAAAAAAGAGAGATTTTTGTGTAAATCTCTCTTTTTTTATAATAAGATCTGAACTAATTTAAATTAATAACATAGGGTATCCTTGCCTGAACACCTTTCATTGAAGTAATTGATTTTAAGGTTTTATAGAAAGTATAATTTTCTCCAAGCTCCTTTTGTAAAAGTTTAGCCGAAGTTTCATCTCCAGATAAACTTTGAATTAATTGTTGAAAAAAGTCTTTTTGGGTTGGATATTCAACAACTTTATACTCAGACAATTTAGCCATTTTAACGGCTTCTTCAATTGCTTTTTCGATACCACCAAAATCGTCAACCAATCCAATTCGCTTGGCATCAAATCCACTCCATACTCTGCCTTGACCTATACTATCAACCTGAGCTGTAGTCATTTTTCTGCCTTCAGCTACATGCTTAATAAAAGTAGCATATATTCTTTCAATTTGATTTTGTATTACTTTTTCCTGATATGAACTCATTGGTCGATTTCCTGATAATGGAATCGCATTTTGATTAGTCATAACAGTATCAATAGTAATTCCGAGTTTATTATTAAAAAGTTTTTGTAAATTGGGTATCATTCCAAACACTCCAATGGAACCAGTAATTGTTGTTGGACTAGCAATGATTTTATTGGCAGCACAAGCAATATAATATCCACCAGAAGCTGCATAATCGCCCATTGATACAACAACTGGTTTTACTTTTTTTGCTAAGATAACTTCCCTCCAAATAATTTCGGAAGCCAAAGCATCACCACCTGGCGAATTAACTCTTAATACAATAGCTTTAATACTACTATCTGATCTTGCCTGACGAATAGCTTCAGAAATTCTTTCGGAACCAATGGTAAGATCATCACCCTCACCCCCTTCAATTGCTCCAACTGCATATACAACAGCAACTTTGTTTTTTGAGAATTTTATTTTAGAATCAGCAGTATTTACATCTTTATATTTTGACAGTGTAACATATTTGATATCATCTTTTGCTTTAATTCCCAGTTTAGATTTTAAAATATCTATCATTTCATCTTTGTAAACTAATTGGTCAACAAATTTGTATTTAATTGCATCATCAGCTGTCTGAATAAGCATTCCATCAGCAATTGTTTGCAATTGAACTAAATCTAACTTTCTGGTTTCTGCAATGCCTTTTACAATATGATTCCAAATGCTATTTACAAACATTCTGGTTTGCTGACGATTGGCATCGCTCATTTTGTCAAGCATAAAAGGTTCAACTGCACTTTTAAACTTTCCATGACGGATTATTTGCATATCGACATCCAGTTTTTGCAACAAACCTTTGTAAAACATAATTTCAACACCCAAACCATGAAAATCTATACCACCTTCTTTATTCAAAAACACTTTGTCGGAAACCGAAGCTAAATAATAAGCCTTTTGCGAATACATTTCGCTATAACTATAAATAAATTTTCCTGATTTCTTAAAATCCAATAAAGCAGTTCTAATTTCATCTAAAATTGTAATCCCTGCTTGTATATCACTTAATTCGAGATATATACCTTTTAGATTATCATCAGTTTTAGCTTTTTTTAAGGTTGCCAGAATTTCGTTTAGACCCGGTTCGTATTTGGTTTCCATTTTATTAAAATCAAAACCCTGAATTGGATTGTCGAAAGAACGATCATTTACCATTCCTTCTAGTTTAATATGCAAAACGGTGTTTTCAGATATTTTTACTTCTTCCTTACTGGAAAAAGAAACTGCAGAAACGATAATTCCGATTAACAAGAAGAAAACCAATGCCATAGTAATAATTGTACCCAGCATGGAAGCAAACATTATTTTAAAAAATTGTTTCATATAGAATATGTATTTATTTGATTAATGAATATTAAAATATTCAGCAAGTTTACAATATTTTATGCGTATTCTCAAAATTATTTCGATGAAAGTAGTTTTTTTTATGGCAAAGTACTCTAAAAAATATTTAAAAGAGACTTATATAAAGCAAAAAAGGCTGCCTTTTACTGACAGCCTTTTTTAAAATAAGATTTATATAATCTTATTTTTCCATTTTTACATTGAAAGTAATAGTAGCAGTTCCTGTAGTACCAGAGATAGCAATAATTTTTGCTACACCGTTTTTATTAGGATACGCAGAGGTACTTGCAGTTCTGAAACAAATTACATCACCAACAGCTATATTACTAACTTTAGCTGAACCAGTTGCATTTACATTAGGAATTGCTGATCCTGCAGCAATAGCGTCAAAATTAACAGCATTGTCTTTTAACAATTTGGTTTCGTTTTTAGTTGCCCATGTACTTGGAGCGCTTGCAGTTGTAAATACCTGATTTAAGTCAGTTAAATTTGATGGTGCAGATAAAGTTGCCAAATTAGTAGCACCATAGAAGAAAATAACATCAACTTTTGCAGAATTATTTTTAGCATCAGTTAAATTAAAAACAGTACCATCAAAAGAAGCAAACGAACTACCAATAGTTGCATTTGTTTGTGCTCCTAACACGATATTGTTGTAAGAAGTAATGGTATTTCCATTAATTTTGATTGTAAAATTTAAAGCAGAAGACTGATTTTTTTTGTCAGTTGCCATAACTTTGATAACTGTTTGTTCAGTAATATCCTGAATATTAACTTTAAAATCATATGCAGTTGCATTTGTAAAAGAAGTAACTGCTTGACCAATTTGTGTTTCGCCTGTAGTTGTTACTTTAAAATACTTTACTTCTGATAATCCTTCTTCAGAAACAATATTTCCGTTGATTTCATAATTACCACCTGCATTAACGTTTGCAGTATTAATTCCATTTGAAAAACTAATTACCGGTGCTGGTAATGTGGTTTCGTCTTTTTTACAACTTGTAAAAGCTACAGCTACAAGAGCTATTAATACTAAACTTTTTAAAATTTTCATAGTTTTTAATGATTTAAATTGATAAAATTATTTAATTTTTAATTCGGTAATCTTTTATTCAAATTCTGTGCCAAACTAAATTTTGGTGTTTTAAACATACAAAATTAAATATTGTTTAACTTAAAAACAATATTATTTTCGTTTTTTGAATAAATCGCCAAGCAAATATCCAATTATTCCACCCCAAAGCATACTCATAAATGGATTGGAAGTAATTGGACAACTACCCGAAGTACATCCAACTTTCAGATAATAAATATAACCTCCAACGATTCCAATAATAATACCAATTATTGAAAAAATTGAAAAGTGAGATTTAATTTTTTCTAGAATTTTGTTTGACTTTTCGTTATCCATTCTGAAACTATTTATTTGATTGCGTTTAACTCATTTAATAAAGTTTGTTTATCCTGCAAACCTACCAAACGCTTTACTTCTTTGCCGTCTTTAAAAATAATTAAAGTAGGAATGTTTCTTACATTGTAAGTATTTGATGAAGTTTTATTGTTATCAACATCTAATTTGCCGATTTTGAATTTTTTTCCAACTTCGCTTGCAATTTCCTCAACTATAGGACCTTGACGACGACATGGACCGCACCATACCGCCCAAAAATCTACTAAAGTAATTCCTTTTTTAATGGTTTTATCGAAATCATTATCGGTAATGGTTAACACTTTACTGTCTGCTTTTTTATCAGTTTTTTGAGCATAAGCATTTGTGTTATAAGCTACTAATGATATCAATATCACTAAGCTTGCAAAAATTGTTTTCTTCATATAATATAATGTTTTTTAATTTATATTGTGCATTAATAACAAAAACGATACCAAAAAGTTTATACGGCAGGTTCTTGCTGACTCAAACAGTGAAAACTTCCCAACCCCCAGATAATATCGCTTGAATCTAAACCAATTACAGTTTTATCATGAAAGCATTCAGAAATTATATCTAAAGCCAAATCATCATTTTCACAATGAAAAATAGGTACTATAACCGAACTATTTGCTATGTAAAAATTAGCATAAGACGACGGAACCCGTTGATCGTCAATAAACATTGGCTCTGGCATAGGTAACTCAACAATATTTAATTGTTTGCCATTAAGTAAACGGACTTTTTTCAACTCGTTCAAATTTTCGAGTAGAGGTTCGTAATTGGCGTCGTTTTTATTTGTTTCAGTAACGGCAATTACTGTATCTTCATTCACAAAACGAACCGTATCGTCTATATGACCATTGGTATCATCGCCATCTATACCATCATTCATCCAAATTATCTGTTCTACTCCGTAATATTCATACAAATAGCTTTCAATCTGCGACTGGTTTAAATTCGGGTTTCGATTTTCGTTTAGCAAACAAGCCTTTGAAGTTATCAAACTGCCTTTCCCATTAAAATCAACACTACCTCCTTCCATCACAATACCTGGACTAATAATTGGCAAACTAAGCTTTTCTGCAACCAACTGAGGAATTTTATTATCCAGATTGAATGGGTATTTATTACCCCATGCATTGTATTCCCAATTGACAATAATCTTTGGAATATCAGCATTCGGATTTATCAAAAAAGCTGGACCATGATCCCGACACCATGCATCATTGGTTGGATGGATATAGAAATTTATCCTTTTCATATCAACACCCAATTCAATTAGTTGCATTTTTACTTTTTGCAACATTATATCATCTGTAACATTGATATTTACAATTTCACCTCTGCTTAATTCTTTAATAAATTGATTGTAAGCAGGGAAAATAGTGTGAATGCGATCAGGCCATGAATTTTCGTTATGAGGATAACTCAACCAAGTAGCTGCATGTTTTTCCCACTCGGCCGGAAAACGATAACCCATTGAACGTGGGGTTTTTGATGGATCAAATATCATAAATTGATTATTATTCGTCAATAAAACGTTTTGTAATAGGTTGATATGTATCTATACGGCGATCTCTAAGGAAGGGCCAATGAATACGGTACTCGTTGCTTTTTGTTAAATCAAGTTCTTGCACTTGAATTTCTTCATCATTATGACTAGCTTTGTAAAGCAAAGTACCAAATGGATTGGAAATAAACGAACCGCCCCAAAAAACCATATCTCCTTCGTTTCCAGTACGATTAACGCTTACCACGTGAACTCCATTTGCAACAGCATGGCTACGTTGAATGCATTGCCATGCATTATATTGTTCCTCATTAACTTCCAAAGGCTGACTTGAAGCCCAACCAATAGCAGTTGGGAAAAACAGTATTTCTGCTCCCATAAGAGATGTAATTCTTGCAGCTTCCGGATACCATTGATCCCAACAAATTAATGTTCCAATAGTTGCATATTTGGTTTTGAATACTTTATAACCCAAATCGCCAGGAGTGAAATAAAACTTTTCGTAATATGCCGGATCATCTGGAATATGGTTTTTGCGATATTTTCCTAAATATGTACCATCTGCATCTAATACCGCTACCGTATTATGATATATACCTTCTGCCCTCTTTTCGAAAAGTGATGCGATTATAACTACATTTAGTTCTTTGGCAAGATTGCTGAATATATCAGTAGTAGGCCCAGGAATTGCTTCTGCAAGTTTAAAATTTTCATAATCTTCTACATCGCAAAAATATAGAGATGCGAATAATTCCTGCAAACAGATAATTTGTGCACCTTGCTGAGCTGCTTTTCTAATATTTTCTGTGGCTTTATTAATATTTTCCTGCTTGTTTTTTAAACAACGCATTTGTATTAAACCCACTTTTACTTTTCTGTTTCCCATTTTTTAATTACTGATGAGTTATAAAACTTCACTATATAAATGTTTTGCAAAGATAAAAAAATGTTTTAAAGCAGAAAAGTTAGAACTATTTTTTTAAAATTGATGTTTACATGATTTTCTTTTAGAAATGATGCTTATTAACAAAAAAAATTTCTATTTTTGTTAGCTTAATTTAAAAACCACATTTTATGGAAAATTTAAGCAATTACAATTACTATCGTAAAGATGACGATACAATATTGGATATCAATCAGGAAGCTAACTATGAAGATGCTTCAGCAGGAATCCGATTTGCAAATTATATTATCGACCTAATTGGGTTTTATGCATTAGCGTTCATTATTGGGATTATTTTTGCATTAAGTAATATTACAATTGAAGAAAGCAGGCTTAATGACTATATATTCGGCATTACAATAATGATATTATACTATATAATAACAGAAGGATTAAGCGGCAGATCGCTAGGAAAACTCATTACCAAAACCAAAGTTATTAATATCGAAAATAAAAAACCTTCATTTATTAATATTTTGGGTAGAACAATGTGCAGATTTATTCCTTTTGATGCTTTTTCATTTTTGGGTGACGGAAAAGGTTGGCATGATAGCATTTCAAAAACCAGAGTTGTAAAGATTAAAAGAATAAATCCTGAAACAATATTAGAAAGCTAATTTTTACTTCAGTTCATTTTTTTAACACTTTTATTATAAGAAAGTTACACCTTCAGCAAAAAAACTTTTGCCTTTTTTATGCCATTTCAAAAAAGACTTTGTTTATTATAATCAATATTATAAATGGCATTATTTCAAAATTATAAATATTATTAAAATGAAGAAAATCATTTTTTTGACAATACTTTTACTATCTATTAAAGCATATGCCGCAGATACACTGAGAGTTATGCAATACAATATACTTGCTTACGGCAATTATACATCATATTGTACAACTAACAATAACAATATTAATATGAAGAATAATGCAATGCGAATTATTACTCAATATGCTAAACCCGATATTTTTGCTGTAAATGAAATTTCACAATGGCAACCTTTCCATCAACAAATACTTGATTCGGTGCTTAATATAAATGGAATTACAAAATTCAAAAAAGTTCCCTATTCAAATAATGCAGGATCAGACATTATTAATATGTGTTATTATAATTCTGAAAAACTAGTTTACCACTCTATGGTAGTTCCACAATCTTTTGTTAGAGATATTAATATTTATCGTTTTTATTACAATTCGCCAACTCTTATAAATGGAGATACTGCATTCATCAGTTGTATCCAAGCACATTTAAAAGCCGGTGATGCAACTTCTAGCCCACAAAATCCGATTGACCGCGATACAATGACAACCAGGCTTATGCGGTATCTAAACACCATTAACAAAGCAGACAATTACATGATGATGGGAGATTTTAATGTTTATGCTTCTTCCGAAAAATGTTTTCAGAATTTGGTAAGTCATCCAAATCTGAGTATAAGGTTTTATGACCCAATAAATAAGTTGGGAAACTGGAACAATAATTCTTCTTTTGCAAATTATCATACACAATCAACTCACACCGTTTCGGGTTGTGCTGCAAGTGGAGGTATGGACGACCGTTTCGATTTCATTTTGTTATCTAACATGATTTTAAATGGATTAGGAAATTACCGATATATCTCAAACTCTTACAAAGCACTTGGAAACGATGGACAACATTACAATAATGCAATAAATGCATCACCCCAAAACAATAGTGTTCCCGCAAACGTTTTGAATTCGATTTACAACAATTCTGATCATTTGCCAATAATTATTGATTTGTTGGTAAATACAGCAGTTTCGGTTTCAGAAACCGAAAAAAAATCGCCATTTATAAATCTTTTTTTTCAAAACCCAGTTAAAGAAGAACTTAATATGATTTTAGCTTTAGAAAAACCTATAAAATGTAGTATTAACATTTTTAATATTCAAGGACAGAATTTATATGCTGAAAATAAATATTTTACAAATGGGAACAATCAGATTACAGTAAATTTATCAAAAATACCCAAAGGCTTATATTTTATGCAACTAAATTCGGGAGAATATCAGATTACAAAAAAAATATTAATTGATTAACCACGAATTGCTTATATATGAGCAATTTGGGATTAAAAAAAGCCGTTCTGAAAACAGAACGGCTTTTTTTAAATTAAAATTTTTGACTTTTTATATTTTTTTTGCTTTTAACGCAATGCTAGCTACTTCCCAAGTTGGAACGTTTGCAGTTCCACATGTATATTTAAAAGCAATATATACATTAGTACCATTAACAGCTGATAAATCAATTTCGCCAGATTGTGTAAATACAAAATTTCCAGCTGACAGAGTTGCATTAATATCTGTCCAAGTAGCTGTATTTGGATCTCCAGTACCTGAGTAATTAGTAGAATACATCACTTTAAATGTACCATCACCAGCAGTTCCATATTTCATTGCAGTTTGGAAAGATAATTTTTCTTCGGTATATTGATTAAAATTCATTGCAGGAGAAATCAACCAGTCTTCATTATCATAACCAACACCACTAACAAAACCAGTGATTTTAGCAAAATTAATACCACCAAATGTTGATTGAGCCCATACCTGATCGCCACTCATATTGACAGCAGTCATTACACCTAAACCTGTTGCAAAATCTTCTTTCAATAAATAGGTTGAATTATCAATCTGCCAATTTTGAATATCAGTTAAATCGCGGATATAAAATTGCCAATCGCTACCAAATTTACTTAAAATACCTACCAAATTACCTTTTCCGCTTGGCATTAAAGCTGAAGCAAAATTTGCATAATTACTAGTTCTTAAAATCAAACTATTACCTGCTTCATCTTTTATGGTTCTGTTGGTAGTTGCAGTTGTGGTTGCAAATGATTGTCCAACTTCTGCAAAACTTACGTTTTCTAATTTTACCAGTTTACTGATATCAATTGAATTTAAAGTTGGTATAGTTAATACCTTAGGAGCTGGTGGTGCAATTGGAAATCCATCTTCAAAAATGTGATTATCAATCATTATATCAGGAACACGACCAATTGCTCCATTATAAATATAACCAATTTGCACTAAACCATTATAATCGCCCAAATACAAACCCTTTAACTTAATATAAATTAACTGACCAACTCTTAAATCCACATACAAGCTTGTTCTATCTAAACTTATTTCAATGCCAGCAGTGCTATCTTGAATCTCAATTTTTTTATAGAAATTACCTGACTCGTCATTTGCAACAACATAACCTTTAATAACCCAATCTTCTCCAATTGAATCTAGTGAACCAGGATATGAAGCTTTTAAATCAACAATATTAATAAGTGTATCGTTTGCTCCCATTGTAAAATGAGGAACAATGATTGGTGGTTGTTCAAATTCATCTTTTATACAACTGGTTAAACCAACCAATGCTACAAGCATGAATAACCCGATAAGTTTTGTTCTGAATGTTTTCATTTTATAGTATTTTTATTGTTTTTACTTTATTTTATTTATATTAAAATCTGATACCCATGTTTAAGAAATATGTTCTGCCTAAGCCATAAAATATTTTTGCAGGGAATTTATTGGTATTAAAATCAGTATAATCGTAACGCAATTGTTCGTAACCACCAGTTGCAAGTTCAGTATTATCTAGCAAATTGCTAATGCTGAAATTAAGATTTATATTAATTTTATTTATTTGCCATGATTTTCCAATAGATGCATCAACAGTGAATCCATCATCAAATTTGGTTTGTGCAATAATTGGATTAATACGTGGATCACCAGGTAATAAGCCATTTAAAGCTGCTGTTGTTCTTCTTTCTGGATTAAAATCAGGATAATTATTACCAAAATAATTTAAATTGGCATTAAAAAACCAATATTTAGGATGACGATAATTTAAACCAACAGAACCAGCAGTTTGTGGAGTTCCGTTTACACGGAAAGTATTGATATAAACGGTTTGGGTTTTATTTGGTTGCGAACCATTGTCGTAAGTAATAGTAGCCGTCGGATTGGAAGTATAACGGAAGTTTCCGATTGCAGCTACAGCATTTACCGAAATGGTTGAAGTAGCTTTAAATTCAGCTCCAAATTCTAATCCTTGATGAACCTTATTGATACCGGTCATTTCGTAGTTTACAAATGTTTTCAAATCATCGTGGTAGAAACTACTAACATCGTTTTGATTCCAAAACATCGTTTGATAAAGTGTAACGCGTGCTTTGAGATAAGGAGTACGCAAGATGTAATTAATATCACCTGTCCAAATTCTTTCATTTTCCAATTTCGAACTTACTTCATCTCGAGTTCTTGCTGAAATAAAAGAATTGTAAACTGATGGAGCTCTAGTAATTGCTGAAGTATTGGCAACAATAAAATTGCGACCATTAAATTTGTAAGTAATTCCAAATTTTCCGCCTCCATTTATAAAGTCGTATTTGGTTGATTCTCCATAAGAATTGTTCAAATAACGACCATTTCTCATATTACCATTTCTCCAAAAAGTAGTTGCATTTAAACTTCCAGCAAAGTAATAATCAATTTTGTCGCCAGTAACATCTACTTGACCCCAAAGTTGACCTGTATTTGAATGAATTTCATAATCATAACCATATGTATCTCCTTCTCTTACTTTGCGATTAGGATTATTCACATCATTTTGTTTTTTAATAGTATCACCTATTGCTGTAAGATCTCTTTCAGCAAATTGATCAATATCTAGCCAATAATTTCCTCCTAATAAATCGGCAATGGTTTTAAAATGGTGACCAATATATTTTCTAAACTCAAAACCTCCATCAAATTTCACATTACTTGCCAATTCTTTATTTAGCAAAACGCTAAAACTTAATGTTTTTTGGTCATTTCTTCTGTCTTCGATAATATAAACTGCCTGAGAACCCATTTTATTAGCTTCATAGTTATCCTGATACATTCCATTCCAATCAACTTGAGAAGTTAGTGAGTTATTTTTCCATGCATCGGTAACTTGATTGGTAACATTTGGATCAAGTTGATAACTAGGTAAATATCTGTAATAATCAGGACGAGGATCATTTGCCTTATACCAGTTTAAAGCAGTACCTCCATTATATCCGAATGAATAACCCATTGAAGTTGTTAATTTGGTTTTGGCATCCATTTCCCAATAATGAGTAAAAATAAGCATAGGTTCGTGGAAGTTTTTAACTCTTGAATTTCTAACTTCACCATCCTGCATGCCCCAATTTGGATTATAATAATTATTTCCCATCAAATCGTAAGCTTCCTGAGTTGCACCAGCTTGTTGGCCTCTACGAGTAGGTGAGCCATAAACAGTTAACCCAATACTATGATGGTTATTAATTTTCTTTTCTGCTGACATGAAATAAGCCCATGCATCATAAAATACGCCTTTTACATAACCACCTTCACCCCAGCGACGTGAACCACTTATTGTAAATGCCCAATCATTATCCATCATGCCTGTTGAATAAGTAAACATGGCACGATTGGTATAAGTTTTATCAGATAAAGAATAGGTAAATTTGGTTTGTTTTCTTTGCTTTGAAGCCCTAGTAATGATATTAGTAGCTCCCCCTAAACCACCAAATCCAAACCTTGAAGATGAAATCATATTATTCACTTCTTTGTTTCGAGTAGCATCGTTAAGACCACCCCATTCTGACCAGCTTGCTCTTCCATTTTCAGGATCATTAACATTAATCCCATTCATATAAACAGAAAAATTCTCAGAATCATAACCTCTCATTCTGAAGTACATAGCTCCAAGTGTGTAACTTGAAGTTGAAGTAAAAATATCACCCGAAGAATGGAGTAAACCAGAAACACTTTGTCCTTTGTTTTCATCTTCTCCTTCTAATTCCGAAATATTTACTTCGGAAATTCCTTTCCTTTCATTATCAGCTGCAACTCTTGATATTAGTTCAGCTTTAACATAGCTTTGTTTAGATGCAATTTTTACCGCTGCTTCATACTTTTCAAAACCTATTGCAACAATAGTTATTGAAATTTCTCCATACTTTAAATCTGAAATTTCAAAATAACCATTTGCATCAGAAACTGTTTGGGTACTTCCTATAGCCACAATAGCTTGAGAAACTGCTTTCCCTGTACTTTGATCATAGACATTCCCTGTAAGTTTCCCTTGCTGTGCCATTATACCGGCTCCGGTTAGCAGAAAGAGCAACAATAATGTAATCTGTCTCATCGTTTTTAAATGTTAGTGAATATTAATCTTATTAATTGAAAATTATAGCATAATACACATTATCAGTTTTTTAAACTGAGTTAAAAGATACAACTTACAATGCGTAATAATTTATTAATCAATACAAATACTTTGCAAAGTAAATAAATATTTTGATGCCTATTTTAATTACAACAAAATATTTATCAATACATTTTATCTTCAAAACCGATTAACTACTGTATTTCAGCATTATAAACAATTTTCTTTAATTTTAAATTAACATTATTATTACAACAAAAAATATTTAACCATTTATTAACACGCAAATTACATTCAATATTAACTGTTGATTTACAATTTAATAAATTAAAACAGTAGCATTATTACTCTGAATATCTATTACATACAAAACATATTATAAACGAAATAATATTTTTTTTCATAAAATGTAAATCCAATTAAATAATTTAATACTTTTGAATAAATTTTTTTTATAAAAAACACATTTAAATTTTCAAAACATGAAGAAGATTTATTTTACATTTATTTTATTCATTCTACTAACAATCAATGCTTTTAGCCAGATGGAATACAAGGCATTTGAATTAAACATTAATGCACCCAACAAAGAAGATGTTTATAAACGCTATATGGAAGGTAAAACTTATATTGGGTTTAATGGTGGAATCTCATTACCTTTTTCAGACTATGGTACAAATATTAATGTAGGAATGGGGCTGGGATTGCAAGCTAAGTATTTTATTAGCGACCATTTTGTTTTTGGAGCCAGCTTTAATTATTATCGCTCAGGGTTTAAAGATAATTTTCTTCGCAAAATGGACACACTGTTTATGGTTGTAGCAATGGAAGATACAACAGGATTGCAGGTTTTATCAACAGGAGGTAATTCAACCCTATATCCATTTACATTAAATATTGAATATTATTTCAACCCAAAAGAAAGATTCAAATTTTTTACTGGTTTAGGCTTAGGTTTTTATGTGCTGAACAATAATATTGAAGTAACAACCAACAAAGAAAAACCTCAATTTTTCAGAGAAGCAGAATCAACAAATGGCTCAAAAATAGACTCCTATTTTGGTGTTTCTCCTTATGTTGGTTTTATGCTTGATTTTAATGAACTATTGAGTATGGATTTTGATGTGAAATATAACCAGATGTTTTCATCACCTGCATCTTCAAGTTTATCAGTTAATTTGGGCCTGATTTTTAATCTTGCATATAAATATTAATATATAAAGATCCACGATTCAAAAACGGCGATTATTAAAAAATCGTCGTTTTTTTTATTTAAAACAATTTCAAATGGCACAATTTATCAAATAACATTAATTTTGCAAAAAAAAACTGATGCAACAAGATTCATTATCAGCTAACAACATATCAATCGGAAAACCAACATATTATATGTTGAAAACAGCTATTGATACTGATATGAATAAAAGTACAGATTCATTAAACAAGTATTCAGATTCATTGAGTTATACTTGCTTTTTTAGTTATGCCTCAAAATACAATAATCAACCTCAATCGACAAATCTGATAAATACAAGACCTTCGATGTTTGCACCGCATTTGCTTCAGGTAAACCACATCAAACAGCAAGCAAAAACTATATATACAACTGATTGGATATTGATAACTCTATTGTTATGCACTTCACTTTTCGCATGGATTTATTTCTCTTCATCAAAAAGAATTAAACAGATTTTTAATGCAATATTAAGCAATCGTTATATAAATCAATTGAGTAGAGACGGTGATTTGTTCAAAGAAAGAATATCGATTCCTTTAACGATAAATTATTTAGTTACCTTTTCACTATTTGTTTTCTTTATTATTCATCATTTTGCCAATTTGAAAGCAAACAACCTCTATACTGTTTTCACTTTTTTAAAAATATTTGCTTTGGTAAGTTTATTAGTATTAGCAAAATGGACCATAACATCGTTTATAGGCTTTGTTTTCAAAAACAACAATGCAAGTAGCATAATATTATTAAATAGTTTGATATTTAATATTGTTATTGGAATATTACTTATCCCTATAAATGTTTTTTTAAACTATACCCATTATTCAATTTCAGTAAACATTTTGTATTTTGGTGTTTTTACAATACTGTTAATCAATGCGATAAGATATTATAGAAATATTATTATAGGGATAAGCTACTCAAAATTTTCACAATTCTATTTATTTTTATATCTTTGCACACTTGAAATTTTGCCTTTATTGATTTTAATTAAATTATCTATTGGCTTGATTGACAAACTTATATACAAATAAAAACAGAAAGCATAAAGACTGGTTCTACAATGAAAATAAAAAATATCCTGATTTCACAGCCTGCACCATCTGAAAATGAAAAATCACCCTACCGAGATTTAGCAGAAAAATATAATTTAAAAATGGATTTCTATAAGTTTTTTAAAATTGAAGGGGTACCTGGTAGAGAATTCAGATTAGATCGTGTAAATATTGCTGATTTTAGTGCGGTTATTTTCACCAGCCGTCATGCAGTTGACCATTATTTTAGAATTTCAAAAGAAGTTCGTTTTGAAGTGCCAGATACAATGAAATACTTTTGTATTTCAGAAGCCATTGCCCTTTATCTTCAAAAATATGTTCAATATCGCAAACGAAAAATTTTTCATGGCAAACAAACTTTTCCTGAATTGATGGATATCATATTAAAACATAAAGAGGACAAATTTCTTCTGCCTTGTTCTGATATTCACAACCAAGATATTTTCGACTTACTCGAAAAAAATGAAATAATTTATTCAAAAGCTATAATATACAGAACTGTTGATGCAGATTTAAAATCAGAAATTGATATTGAAAAATATGATATGTTGGTTTTATTTAGCCCTTCTGGAGTTAAGTCTTTATTTAACAATTATCCCGATTTTAAACAAGGAGAAAAAATTATTGCAGGTTTTGGAACTACTACCCACACAGCAATAAAAGAAAGCGGGCTAATAGCAAATATTGCAGCTCCGAGCAAATCTTGCCCTTCAATGGGTATGGCTATTGAAGAGTTTTTAAAAAAACTTGCCAAAAAGAAATAAAACAACATTTTTATATAAAAGACGTTGATTGTCAACGTCTTTTTATTTTAAAAAATTATGAAAACTTTTAAAAAGGAAGAAAGACTTTGTAATAAAATTGTAATTGATTCCCTTTTTAAAAAAGGAAAAACAAGTTTTTCTTATCCTTTTAGTATCAAATGGCTTTATAATATATTAGATACAAAATCGTCTGCACAAATTCTTATTGTAGTTTCAAAAAGAAATTTCAAAAAAGCAGTTGACAGAAACCGAATAAAAAGACTAATTAGAGAAGCTTACAGAAACCACAAACATATTCTTTACCAATTACTTGAATCAAAAAAGAAAAAAATTATTTTTGCGTTTATTTATACTGAAAAAGAAATTTTAGATTATAAATCTATAGAAGATAAAATAATTTTAACTTTACATCGTTTAATTAAAGAAATTGAGAAATCTAACTGATTTTTCAGAAATATATTTATCGCTATATCAAATGTATGTATTAGGATTAATAAAAAAAATATTGGGTTTTCTGTTTATATTTCTAATAAGAATTTACCAATATACAATTTCACCCTATTTTCCTGCATCTTGCAGATATACACCTTCTTGCTCTGCTTACGGAGTTGAGGCATTAAAAAAACATGGTGCTTTTAAAGGAGGTTGGCTTACTTTAAAGCGAATTGCATCTTGCAATCCATGGGGTGGAAGTGGTTATGATCCTGTACCTTAATTAATAATTTTAAAAAACTAGTAAATAACATCATATGATTCATTTTAATAAATTTAAAACTCATTTATTGATATTCGTTTTTTTGTGCTTAGGTTTTACTATTAAAGCCCAAAAAAACAACGATTTTGAAATTTCTAAAAATCTTGAAATTTTTACAACATTATATCGTCAGCTTCATTTAAATTATGTTGACAATATCAATTCGGGTGATTTGATGAAAAAAGGAATAGATGCTATGCTTGATGATTTAGATCCTTATACCGTTTTTATACCTGAAGCCGAAATTGAAGATTACAAACTACTTACAACTGGCCAATATGGTGGAGTTGGTGCTTTGATTCATCAAAATGGCGATTATGTTATCGTTTCTGACCCTTATGAAGGTTTTCCTGCACAAAAATCAGGGCTTATACCTGGCGATAAAATTCTTGAAATAAATAAACAGAGCGCCAAAGGCAAATCTGTAAGTGATATAAGTGCCATTTTGAAAGGACAACCCGGAACTTCTATTACTCTGTTGATTGAACGAGAAGGTGAAACCAAGCCTATTGAAAAAACATTGAACAGAGAGGAAATAAAATTACTTAATGTTCCCTATTTTGGTGTTGTTGGCAAAAGCACTGGGTATATTAAACTAACTGGTTTTACACAAGATGCAGGCAAAGAAGTAAAAGAAGCCTTGCTGAAATTGAAAGAAAAAGACAAAATAACTGCACTAATACTAGATTTAAGAGGCAATGGTGGTGGTTTGCTTCAGGAAGCAGTAAATATTGTAAATATTTTTGTTGACAAAGGTCAACTTGTAGTAAGTACTAAAGGAAAAGTTGAAGAAAGAAATTTCTCACACACAACTACCAACGCAGCAGTTGATACCAAAATACCTTTAGTTGTGCTTGTAGATAGAGGAAGTGCTTCAGCGTCAGAAATTGTTTCGGGAGCCATACAAGATTTAGATAGAGGTTTGATTATCGGACAAAAAACATTTGGGAAAGGTTTGGTTCAAAACATCTTCCCAGTAAGTTATAATTCGCAAGTAAAAATTACCATTGCAAAATATTATATTCCAAGCGGAAGGTGTATTCAGGCTATAGATTACTCTCACAAAGGCGAAGATGGAAATGCTGATAAAATTGCCGATTCATTAAAAACTGCATTTAAAACAAAAAATGGCAGAATTGTTTATGATGGTGGAGGAATAGAACCTGATGTAGCACTTGAACCTGAAAAACTTAGCAATATTTCGGCAAGTTTAATTACAAAATATCATATTTTTAATTATGCCAATTATTTTAAAAGAAATCATACAAGTATTGAAAGTGCGAAAGATTTTAAAATTACAGATATTATTTATGATGATTTTATTAAATATCTTTCTGATAAAGAATACGATTATACAACTAAAAGCGAAAAAAACTTACAAGATTTAAAAGCTATAGCCGAAAAAGAAAACTATTTTGATGCCATTAAAACTGAATATCAAGCATTGAAAGACAAATTGATACACGATAAAAATGCAGATTTAATAAAAAATAAAGATGAAATTAAATTGCTATTGAAAGATGAAATTACAAGCAGATATTATTATCAAAAAGGAAGAATTGAATCATCATTGGTTGATGATAAAGAGATAGTTAAAGCAATTGATGTGATGTCTGACCAAACACTTTACAACAAAAAACTTATTGAGATTACCAAAAAGTAATTAATGCTTAATTATACAAAATGCTGACAACTAATTATATAACTCGAGAGCGTATTTACCTCTTCGGCTTAATAATATTAGCTGTTGGCATTCCTATTTCACATATTATAATGAGCATTGCTCAAATTATATTATTGGCAAACTGGCTTTTTGATAAGAACTTACTTAATCATTTAAAAAAATTTGTAAAAAACAAAGCAGCTCTTGCCTTTTCTATCATATTTATTATCCATCTCGCAGGGCTTTTATATACAACAGATTTCGATTATGCGATTAAAGATCTGAGAACAAAAATTCCCCTGATTTTCCTGCCAATTTTGCTATCATCTTATAAACCCCTGTCATTCAGCAACATTAAGCTAATACTGTTTTGGTATGTAATTTCGGTAAGTTTTGCTAGTTTTGTGTGTTTCTATATATATATTTCTCAGCAAATTAATGATATACGAGAAATTTCCGTTTTTATTTCTCATATCAGGTTTGGTTTGAATTTATGCATGGCCATAAGTATTTTATTCTATTTCATTTTTATTAATAAAACTTTAAGAAGGGGAATATATAGAAATATAGCAGTATTACTGTTAATATGGTTAATTATTTTTATTTTTATTCTGCAATCTCTAACAGGAATTATAATTCTTTTATTTCTACTGATTACATTCGGCATATTTCAAATATTTATATCCGACAAATTAATAAGAAAACTAATTTTAAGTTTAACGTTGATTATAACTTTCATCAGCTTTTTTTATCTTATTTACAGCTATTACCACGATTATTTTACTGTAAAGGAAACTAATTTTTCAAATTTGGAAAAAACGACAAGAAAAGGGAATATATATGAGCATAACTTTAATATCTATGGAATTGAAAACGGAAATTATATTGGACTTTATGTTTGTAATAAAGAATTAGCTGAAGAATGGACAAAAAGAAGTAAAATAAATTATGATAGTACGGATGCCAGAAAACAGGAAATTAAAATTACATTGATAAGATTTCTGAATTCAAAAGGCTTAAGAAAAGATGCAGAAGGCATAAAAGCACTTAGCGATAAAGAAATAAAAGCTATCGAAAAAGGAATTGCTAATTATTTATATATGAATGAATTCAGTATAAAATCGAGAATATACATGATATTATTCGAGTTTAATAATTATGCTATTTCGGGAACCACAAAAGGATATTCAATAATACAACGATTTGAACTTTGGAAAGCTGCAATTGGAATAATAAAACAAAATTTTTGGATAGGTGTTGGAACTGGCGATATGGTTGATGCATATCAGAATCAACTTACAATAATGAATTCCGATTTAAAAAACCAAAAAATCCGTTCACATAATCAGTACCTTTCAATTTTTTCTGCATTTGGAGTTATCGGGCTGATTACATTTCTAATTTCATACATTTATCCAGCTATTTACAGCAAATCGTTTAATAAATTTTTATTTGTTAGTTTCTTTTTAATTGCTTCACTCTCTATGATTAACGAAGATACTATTGAAACCCAAACAGGAGTTACATTTTTTGCATTTTTTTACCTGCTTTTTATTTTTTTAAATCCAAAAGAAAATCAAATTTCATAAAAATTAGTTATCGTATTAATTTTATTTGTACTTTTGAATTTTATCTGAATTTATCTTGTTTCACATTATTTGTGTTTCTTAAATAAATACAATGAATTATGATAAAATTGCAATCAGAAAAACTAAAAAAACTAAAATGGAAAGAAAAGAAATACTAATTAAATATGATGTTTTTCAATCAATTGAAGAACTAACACCTGAAGATAATCTATTACTTATCAAAGCAATAGATGCAGCTCGCAACGCTTATGCACCGTATTCTGGATTTCATGTTGGTGCTGCAATTTTGTTAGAAGATGGGAAAATAATAACAGGGAATAATCAGGAAAATGCTGCTTATCCATCGGGATTATGTGCAGAAAGAGTTGCATTATTTGCTGCATCATCACAAAATCCAGATGCGATTATGAAAACCATTGCAATTACAGCATATTCAAATGAATTTGAGGTAAATACACCAATTTCGCCTTGTGGTGCATGCCGTCAGGTAATGTCAGAATACGAAATCAAACAAAAACAAGCAATCAGAGTTATATTAATGGGTGCAAAAAGTAAAATTCATATTATAGAAAATATATCAGGATTACTCCCATTTATGTTTCATGCTGATGAATTGAAACAAAAATAATAAATATTGAATTTAGGAATTGAGCCATGAGAAATATTCACACACAAGTGGATAATTATATGGCGAGTTCTCCCGAATTATTGGAACAGTTTATCTTACAATTAAATAATTTAAAAAAACAAACAGATGAA
>CAZWRD010000035.1:0-26079 GCA_964636105.1 uncultured Bacteroides sp. | reverse complement strand
TGTATCAGTTCATCATCCACTATATCAATTTTGGCTCTGAGGTTAGCCAGCTTATTCTGAAATGTATTATTACCCTTTTCGCTTCTGAAAATCAAATTATCCAGTAAATATTTAAAAGCATCAGGTGTTAGCTGTTGTTTGGCGTCAGTTAATGCTGCTTTCGGATTAGGATGAACTTCTATCATCAATCCGTTCATTTCTAAATCGAGTGCTCTTTGCGAAACCTGTGCAACCAGATTTGAATCACCAGCAATATGACTTGGGTCGCAAATAATTGGTAAGCCGGGCACTATTCTTTTTAATTCAATCGGAATTTCCCAATAGGGCGCATTTCGGTAAGGTTTGCTATTGTAAGCCGAAAAACCACGATGAATTGCCATTAATTTATTTATACCTACATTGTTTAACCTTTCAAAAGCACCAATCCAAAGTTTTAAATCGGGATTTAAAGGGTTTTTAATCATTACAGGAATATCAATACCTTTTAATGCTTCGGCAATTTCCTGCATCGAAAACGGATTTCCTACAGTGCGTGCACCTATCCACAATATGTCGATATCATTTTTCAAACATTCTTCAATGTGCAATGGGTTTGCAACTTCCACCGTAGTTAATAGCCCTGTTGATTCTTTAATTTTTTTCAGCCATCTTAGTCCTATACTTCCTATGCCTTCAAAACCATCTGGTCGGGTACGTGGTTTCCATATTCCCGCTCTGAATATTTTTACTTTCGGATTAAGAGCCAGTATTTGAGCAGTTTCGCTTAATTGTTCCTCGCTCTCAGCACTGCATGGTCCAGCTATAATTAATGGCTCACCTGTGGGTGGCCATAAATTTTTTATTGTTGATATGTTAAGATTTGTTCCCATAGTAATAAAGTGCAAAATTAATTAAAGTTTATTTACAGAAATTTAATAATTTTGCACGTTTATATAAAGTTGAAATAATTAAAAAAGTTTGGATACATTAAAATATTTTATTTCAAGCTGATATATTATAAATAAATAAGAATTTAATAAAGAATACAATAATATTAAAAATGGAAAGACGAGTAATTAAGGATTTATTGAAATCTGTTACAAAAGAAGATATCGGAACAATAATTAATGTAAAAGGTTGGGTAAGAACCAAAAGAGGTAATAAAAACGTAGCTTTTATTGCGTTGAACGATGGCTCAATTATTCACAACATTCAAATTGTTGTCGATTTGGCAAATTTTGATGAAGAATTAATGAAAAAAATAACTACCGGTGCTTGTATTTCGGCAAATGGAAAATTGGTTGAATCGCAAGGGCAGGGGCAAAATGTAGAAATTCAGGCAACAGAAATTGAAATTTATGGTGTTGCAGATGCCGAAACTTATCCATTGCAGAAAAAAGGTCATACCTTAGAGTTTTTGAGAGAAATTGCACATTTACGTCCACGTACCAATACATTCGGAGCTGTTCTGCGTATTCGTCATGCGATGGCTTTTGCTTTGCATAAATATTACAACGACAATGGTTTCTTTTATGTACATACGCCCATTATTACAGGTTCTGATGCCGAAGGAGCAGGTGCAATGTTTAGGGTTACCACACTTGATGCAAAAAATCCACCTCTAACTGAAGATGGTCATGTAAATTATGTTGAAGATTTCTTTGGAAAAGAAACCAATCTTACAGTATCAGGTCAATTGGAAGCTGAGTTGGGAGCTATGGCATTAAGCAAAGTTTATACTTTCGGACCTACTTTCAGAGCCGAAAATTCAAATACACCACGTCATTTGGCCGAATTTTGGATGAATGAACCTGAAGTGGCATTTAATGAAATTAAAGAAAACATGGATCTTGCCGAAGATTTTATTAAATATTTGGTTAGCTATGCTTTAGAAAATTGTATGGATGATCTTGATTTCTTAAATAATATGTACGATAAAGAATTAATTGAAAGATTAAATTTTGTTGTAAATAACGATTTTGTAAGATTAGCTTATACCGAAGCAATTGAAATACTTGAAAAGGCAGAACAAAAATTTGAATTTCCTGTTTCATGGGGGGTTGATTTGCAATCGGAACACGAAAGATATCTGGTTGAAAAACATTTTAAGAAACCAGTAATTCTTACCGATTATCCAAAAGATATCAAAGCATTCTATATGAAGCAGAATGAAGATGGAAAAACAGTAAGAGCTATGGATGTTTTATTCCCTAAAATCGGTGAAATCATTGGTGGTTCACAACGTGAAGAAAACTTAGAAAAATTGCAAACCCGATGTGCTGAAATGGGTATTCCTGAAAAAGACGTTTGGTGGTATTTAGATACCCGTCGTTTCGGAACTGCTCCACATAGTGGTTTTGGATTGGGTTTCGAAAGATTAATTCTTTTTGTTACCGGAATGGCAAACATCAGAGATGTAATTCCATTTCCACGAACTCCAATGAATGCTGAATTTTAATCAGTATCAATTTATTATTTTGATTTTTAAATTTGTGTTTAATAATATTATAGAATGTTAAGTCAACGATTACAGCAAAAATTACTTCAAAAATTATCTCCACAGCAGATAATTTTGATGAAGTTATTGCAAATTCCTACCGTTGCACTTGACCAACGTATAAAGCAGGAAATTGAAGAGAATCCTGCTCTTGAAGATCTTGGAGAAGGAAGCAATGATATTGATTCATCAGGTGATGATGATTTTGAATCTGAATTTAATGAAGACAATACCCGTGATACTTCCGAATTCGATTTCAATGACTACTTGGATGAAGATGATATAGATTCTTATAAGCTTAAAGCAAATAATGAATCTGCTGACGATGAGCATAAAGAAATACCTTATGCTTCAGAAACGAGTTTTCAGGAATTGCTTTCAGAACAATTGAGCATGCTTGGACTTGATGATAAGCAATTTATGATTGCCGCAAATTTGATTGGAAATCTGGACGATTCAGGTTATCTGATGCGTGATATTTCTGCAATGGTTGATGATTTTGCTTTTAGTCAGAATATAGAAACCACTGAAAAAGAAATTATTGAAGTTTTAGAAATTATTCAAGAGCTAGATCCACCTGGAATTGCTGCACGTAATCTTCAGGAATGTTTGTTGATACAACTAAAAAGAATTGAAGAACAAACTCCAGCAATAGCTTTGGCATATCGGATTCTGGATACTCAATTCGAAAGATTTACTAAAAAGCATTACGATAAAATTCTTGAAAAGCTTAATATTACTGAAGAGCAACTGAAACATGCTATTGAAGAAATTTTGAAATTAAATCCAAAGCCCGGAAATTCTGTTGGAAGTGCTTCAAAATTAAATCATTATATCATTCCAGACTTTATAATTCATAATAATAACGGTAAATTAGAACTAACTCTAAATAGTCGTAATGCACCCGAATTAAGAGTTAGCCAAACTTATGCCGATATGCTGCAAGGTTATACCGAAACCAAGCATAAAACTGAGCAACTGAAAGATGCAGTGATGTTTATCAAGCAAAAGATTGATTCGGCACGTTGGTTTATTGATGCTATCAAGCAACGTCAGAATACCATGTATGTTTCAATGGAAGGCATTATGAAATATCAGCATGAGTTTTTTCTAACTGGAGATTTATCAAAGTTAAGACCTATGATATTGAAAGATATTGCTGATAGGGTAGGGCTTGATATTTCCACCGTATCGCGTGTTGCAAACAGTAAATATGTTGAAACTCAATTTGGAACCTTCCTTTTAAAAGAATTTTTCTCAAAATCTATTGAAAATGATTCAGGTGAAGATGTTTCAACCAGAGAAATAAAAAATTTGGTTAAGGAATTTATTGATAATGAAGATAAAACCAAACCATTGAATGATGATGAGCTTACAGAATTACTTACTCAAAAAGGATATAAAATAGCTCGCAGAACAGTTGCAAAATACCGTGAAGGATTAGATATTAGAGTTGCCCGTTTAAGAAAGGAAATCAAATAAATGGAATTAAAAATTGCTCGTATTATTTCATATGTGTTTCATCCACTTCTGATGCCAGTTTATGCCTTTTTGTTGCTTTTTAATATGGATGCGTATTTTGCTTCAGTATTGAGTTTTAAAGGCAAATTGATTATTCTTTCATTTGTTTTTTTATCAACTTTTGTTTTTCCTTCTTTTTTTACTTATATTTTATATAAAAGAAATTTTATTTCTTCAATGCATCTCGAAAAAAAAGAAGATAGAAATATCCCATTTATCTTTACGATAATTTTCTATTATGGTGCTTATTATATGTTGAAAAACAATGAAGGAATTCCAGCAATATATCTAATTCTTATGTTGGTTTCAACTTTGATGATTATTTTGGCGTTTTTTGTAAATTTAAAATTTAAAATAAGCATTCATAGTTTGTCAATCGGAGCATTAAATGGCTTACTTATCGGGGTTGCTTATCGCTTTCAATTAGATTTAAGCTTAATAATTATGGTTTCGATACTTATTGCAGGTTTTATTGGATATGCCCGAATGGCAATGCGTGCCCATCGTCCATCCGAAATTTATACAGGCTTTTTAATCGGCTTTTGGGGATTAATCTTACTGTTTTTCTTTCTGTAATTTTTTTTATTTTTATAAACATTTCATTTTAAATGTAAATGTTTAAATATATTTTATAAATTTGTAGTTCTAAAAAAATTATAAATCAATTGTGTTTTTAGATACTATTGGTAGATAAACTTATAAACAGTAATATTTTTGAGATTTTTCCCTTTTTAAGATTGACAATCAAATGTTTGTGTTTGAAGTCGGATATTAAAGTCTCATCGTAGCTTTCATACTCGTCCTATTAAAAATTCTCAATAATAAGCTGTTATTCTTAGCGAAGCGAAGAATCTGTATTTTTTATCTGACACTAATATTTTTTAATATTGATTTATAAATTATTTAAAAACAATAATTTATGAAGAATATTTCTCTTTTTTGCATAGTATTTTTAATGTTTCATACTTTATTTGCACAGTTAAATAGTAAAAATGCTGTTGCACCAAGTTCTGATGTTTATTCCACCGGAAATCAGTGCTATAATAAGCTTGATTTGATGGGGGACGTAAATTTGCCCGATCTGGAAGTTCCTCTTTTTTATAAGTCTGCTTCTTCAGTTCAACTTCCAGTTATTGTCGATAATTCAGAAAATATATATTTTAGGCCTGTAACTTGGCAAAGTGGTTACGAATGCGGACAAACTGCTAGTCAGGCTTTTGTTTTTACATATGAGATTAATCGTCTTCGAAATTTAAATTCTAATTTGCCAGAAAATCAATATCCTACACATTTTTCATGGAATTTTTTGAATGATGCCTATAATTATACAGGTGCAAGTTTTTTTGATAGTTGGGAAATTACCCGATTATGTGGCACGCCAAATATCGTTGATTATGGAGGTGCTTTAAATACCGGCGGCGAAAAACGTTGGATGAGTGGATATTCAAAATATTATAATGGAATGAAGAATAGGCTATCTGGAGTTTATGCTATTAGATGCGATTCGCCCGAAGGTATTCGTATTTTGAAGACATGGCTTTTTGATCATTTGGAAGGGAGTGCTGTTGGTGGTTTGGGTGCAATTTATGCCCAATATTGTTCTCCAAACACTACATTGCCAGTAGGAACTCCACAGGCAGGAAAAGCACTTATTTCAACTTGGGGTGCAAGTCCTTCACATGCATGGACTATTGTAGGTTATAATGATTCTATAAGATATGATTTTAATGGTGATGGACAATATACAAATACGATTGATATAAATGGTGATGGTATTGTAAATGTGAAAGATTGGGAAATTGGAGGAATAAAAATTGTAAATGGTTATGCAGGTCCTGGTTGGGGCGATTCTGGGTTTTCTTATACCATGTACAAATCCTTAGCAGATGGTATTAGTAATGGCGGAATATGGAATTCTGCAGTTTATGTTATTAAAGCCAAAGAAACCCACAATCCTTTATTAACTATGAAGTTAAATTTGAAACACAATGTTAGAAATCAAATAAAAGTTTTGGTAGGTGTTAATCAAAATTCTAATGCATTATCACCTGAATATAGGATGGAATTCCCGATTTTTAATTTTAAAGGGAGCACACTTTATATGCAAGGCGATTCAACTGAAAGTGGCAAAAGTATTGAATTTGGGTTGGATATTACCCCTTTATTAAGTAAAATAGAAGTTGGTATTCCTGCAAAATATTTTATCGAAGTTGTTGAAAAAGATCCAAATTCAACCGGAACTGGCCAAATAACTAATTTTTCTTTAATAGATTATACATCGGGGGTTAATGAAGTTATTTATCCAAATACTAATATTCCTTTAATCAACAATGACACAACTCGTTTAGCTATTGTTAGAGCTGTAGTTTTCGACAAAGTTAATATACCAAATGATAGTTTGATTTCGAAAATTTATCATAATTATTCGCATCAATTAAATGCAGAATATGGTTCACAACCTTATCGCTGGCAATTAAAAATGGATTATAATCAATTGCTAACAACCAATACATTTCCTAATTCAGCTAGCCAGCAAGTAAATACCGGAAATTCAGGGAATGTAATGAAAACTCTAAATTTCAACTTCCCCTTTATGGGAAAATCGTATAATCAGATATTTATTTATGCCGATGGATATATTAAGTTTGATAATTCAATTTATTCATTCCCATATCAAATAGATGCTGATTTATTGTTTAGAAGCCATAAAATAATTGCTCCTTTTTATACCGATTTGGTTTATGGTAGCGGACAGAATATCACATTTGATAGTGATGCAAATTCAGCATTAATTGTGTGGAAAGCTGGTGTAAATAATCAATCTTCATCTTTTGTAAATGTAGCTTTAAAATTATTTTCAAATGGGAAAATAGAATTTTATTATGGAAATATAAATCTTACAGGAAAATGGATTTCTGCAATTTCGGGTGGAGATGTCGAAAATTATTTTTATACATCTTTGTCTAATAGTTTTATATATAATAGTTTTGCTAAGAAACTTGAACTTACTCCTCCCGATTATCCAGATAATTTTAATTTAACCGAATCCGGATTAATTACTTTTAATCCCAACAAAACTTATAATACGATATTTAAAGTTAGAGTTGCCGATAATAATAATGTAGTAGCTGAAAAAAATATTCCTTTTAAAACTTCAGGTTTGTTAATTGATTATGCAATTAATTCAAATGGTGATACTTCTGTTAATTCAGGCGACACCGTTTTTGTTTCTGTAAAACTAAAAAATATTGGAATTTCTGCAATATCTAATTCTATTATGAAAATATTTATTGCAGATACAAATATCATTATACTTGATTCTTCTGAGAATATAGGGTTGTTGAATGGTGGTGACAGTCTTTCTTTTCTTGATGCTTTTAAATTTGTTGTAAAAAACACTGTAAATGACGGACTTATTGTTAATATGATTGGGAAAGTAAATAATCCTATTGATACTTTTGAGAAAAATATTTTATTTAGAATTAATTCTTTTCTATTAAAAACAGGAGTTGTAACTATTGCCGATGGAAATAATAATATTTTAGAAGCAAATGAAACTTCAGCTATCATGTTGCAAATTAAGAATATTGGGGGCGCTTTGGCAACCAATGTACATCTTGATTTATCCACTTCAGACCCATTTGTAACTTTGAATCCTGCATTTGCTAATATTGATTCTATTCATCCTTTTTCCGAAAAGAATGCTTTTTTTATTATAACAACTTCTGCCAATATCCCTTCAAATCATCTCATTGTATTAAATGCCGAAATTAGTGGCAACAACAATAATTCTATTAAAACCTATTTTTTTATACAAATTGGTTCTTTAAGTGAAGATTTCGAAACCAATAATTTTACTAAATTCAATTGGAATTTGAGTGGAAATCTCAATTGGTTTACTTCTGATAGTTTAAAGTTTCAAGGAAATTATTCTGCAAAATCTGGCAAGATAACTCATAGTCAGGCTTCTGTGCTTTCTGTAAGTCAGTATGTACTGAGTGATGGGTTGATTAAATTTCATCGCAAGGTTTCGAGTGAAGTTGATAATAATAACCATAATTACGATTACCTTGCTTTTTATATTGATGGTGTTGAAAAAGCTCGTTGGGATGGCGAAAAAGATTGGGAACAACAAAGTTTTTTTGTATCTCAAGGATTGCATACTTTTAAATGGTCGTATATTAAAGATTATTCGGTAAATACAGGCGCTGATTGTGCTTGGATTGATAATGTTTTGTTTCCTCTGTTTGGAGATAATCAACCAAATATTTCTTATTCAACTAATTTGATTACTAAAACAATGGAGAAAAATTCAATAGATACTGCTTCTGTTTTTTTAACAAATAACGGAAATTCATTGGTTCTATTTACAAATTTCCTTAGAACAGGTAATTACAATTTTGTTAATTGGGCAAATTCTCTAAATTTGGCTGGTGGTATTAATCATGCCGAAATGTTGCCAATATCTCTTCAGTTTAATACGAATCAAATGCAAGCCGGAAATTATAATTGTGAATTGGTTGTTACAGAGAATTTTATAAATACAAAAATAATCCCTATTAGTTTAATTGTTGAAGATCATACTGGTATTGCTGAAAATAGAAATATGGTTTCTAAAATTTATCCAAATCCTTTTTCAGAAAAGGTAGAATTTGAAATCTATTTGCAAGAAAACGCGAATTTAAAAATTACTATTTCAGATTATATTGGTAGAGAAATATGCATTGTAGCAGATTCGAAACAATTGCCATCAGGAAAGCATCAATTTCGTTGGGATTTGAGCAATTTTAATGATAATGAATTGGCTGAAGGTTTGTATTTTTGCAATATTATAATTAACAACAAATCGGTTGTTGAAAAATTGATTTATACAAAATAGAATGGTTTTTAGCAGTAGCTTATTTTTATTGTATTTTTTGCCTTTCTTTCTGATAATATATTTTGTAAGTCCTTATAAATTAAGAAATTTACTTATAGTAATTGCTAGTATTTTCTTCTATTCATGGGGAGGTCCTAAGTATATTTTCATTATTTTCTTTAGTATTATTATCGATTTTTTTATTGCAAAATTTATTCATCAATCGAAAGGGAAAAAGCGAAAATTATGGTTAACCATTGGAATATCTATTAATCTGGGGTTTTTAATATATTTTAAATATGCCAATTTTTTTGTTGAAAATATAAATAGTAGTTTCTCTTTTTTAGGCTTAAATGCCTTATCATTTGCAAAAGTTGCCTTACCCATTGGTATTTCTTTCTTTACTTTTCACGAAATGAGCTATATTATTGATGTTTATCGAAAAGATAAGCCTCCAATGAAAAGCATAGTCGATTACTCGCTTTATATATTGTTTTTCCCACAATTAATTGCAGGTCCAATTATCAGATTTAATGAAATAACAGATCAAATCACAAATAGAAAAGCAAACGAAAATATCGATTTTAAACTAAGTGGATTTTATCGATTTGTAATTGGGTTATCTAAAAAAGTGCTAATTGCTAATGTATTAGGCGCAGAAGCTGATAAAATTTTTGCAATGAATCTGAATGAAATGGATACTGTAACCGCTTGGATAGGAATAACAGCTTATGCATTTCAAATTTATTTCGATTTTTCAGGTTATTCTGATATGGCAATTGGAATTGCTCGTATTTTGGGATTTGTTTTTCCTGAAAATTTTAATAACCCCTATATTTCACAGAATATTACTGAATTCTGGAAGCGATGGCATATTACTTTAAGTAGATGGATGCGAGATTATTTATATATCCCATTAGGTGGAAATAAAGTTAGTAAAAGGAGATTGTATTTTAATTTGTGGATTGTTTTTTTCTTGTCGGGGCTTTGGCATGGGGCATCTTGGAATTTTGTTGCATGGGGCTGTTATCATGGCTTATTTCTAATTGCAGATAGGCTTTTCTTACTTAAATTTTATCAATTTATTGGTAAATATCCATCTGTAATTATCACATTTATTATCACATTGATAGGTTGGGTATTCTTTAGGGTAGAAGATGTTGATCAGGCTTTTAAGTTTATTTCTAAAATGTTTTCATTTCAATTTGAAGTGCTCCTTTACTATAATCATAAATTTATTTTTGTTTTAATTCTCGCATTTCTTTTTTCCTTTATAAATTTATTTGGTTTTGGAAATAAAATTGAAAAATTTATTTATGCCGAAAAGCATTCATTATCTGTAAATTACATTTATACTTTTGTATCAATGCTTTTCTTTATTTTAAGTCTATCTTATATTACATCTTCTGGTTTTAATCCTTTTATTTATTTTAGATTTTAGGTTATGAAGAAATTATTTCAATTGAGAATGCTGTTTGTTGGATTTATTATAATAATGCTTTTGCCGTTTATTGAAAGTCATTTAGAATTATTTCAGCCAAAACCTCTCGATGGTGCCTTTGAATCGATAGATAAGCCTGAATTAAAATGGTTTACATGGAAATCATGGTTTAATGAAAAATTTCAGAATGATTTTAATAAAAGTTTGGAAGCAAATATTGGCTATCGAAATGTTTTGATTAGATTGGGCAATCAACTCGATTATACATTATTTAATCAAACATCTACTCATAAAGCAATAATTGGTAAGTCTAATTGCTTATATGAAGAAGGTTATATTTTAGATTATATTGGAGCTAATTTTTTAGGAAAAGATTCAATTAATAAATTATTGTATAAAACAAAAGTGCTGCAGCATTTTTTAAAAAAAGAGAAAAATATTGATTTAATAATTGTATTTGAACCAGGTAAAGCCAGCTATTTTCCCGAATTTATTCCAGATAAGTACAAAGTAGAAAAAAGAACAATTTCAAATTATATTTATTTTTCAGAGCAATGCAATTTGTTGAAAATTAATAATCTGGATTTAAATGCTTGGTTTTTAAAATTAAAAAACACTTCAATTTATCCACTGTTTCCAAAGTATGGAGTTCATTGGAGTACCTATGGCATGTGTATTGCAGCTGATACTTTAATAAAATATATTGAGAATAAGCGTAATATTGATATGCCTGATTTATATTGGGATAAAATTAAAGTTACTGATAAGCTTAAAGATGTGGATTTTGATATAGAGTTGACATTGAATTTGTTATGTGAATTACCACATGAAAAAATGGCTTATCCCGAGCTGAAATTTTTCAATTCCAAATCAAAGAAAAAGCCTAATGTTTTAACAATTGCCGATAGTTATTATTGGAGCATTTATAATAATCAAATTCCACATAATGTTTTTAATAATCAACAATTTTGGTATTATAATACAACAATTTATCCAGATATTTGGGGTGAAAATGCCAAATATGTTGATCATTCAAAAGACAAAGAAAATATTGAAAAACAGGATGTAATTCTCATAATGGTAACAGAATTAAATCTTTATAAATCATTTTTTGGATTTGTTGATAGTATATACAAATTGTATGAATTAAATTAATTTAGATACTATGCTAAATTTATAATGAATTACTAAATACAAAAACGCCGAAAAGCTATTAAAAAGATTTTCGGCGTTTTTTTGTTTGGTGTTATAAAATATTCTATAGATATACCAAAATGAACTTCAAATAACGTTTAATATTATTTAATAATACCGTAGAATATTAAGTTGATTATTTCTTTAACTCTTTTGTCGATATCAATAGGTATAGGTGAAATAATAAAAGGCATCTGAATTCCTTTTATTGCCATAAAAATGGCTTTGGCCGACAAATTGGTATTGGTTACTTTAAAAATTTCAGCATCAGCACCTTCTGAAAGAATTTGTTCAAACAAATCAATTTCCATTGCATCATATTTTTCTCTAACGCTATAAACCAAATGTATATAATCTAAAAAATCATTTTTTATAGCATTATATTCATTTGCTATTTCAGTTAATCGTTTGTATCTGAATGTTATAAATGTACGTACTTTTTCTATCGGATCTGTTTGATTTTTAACTTGTTTGCATAATTCTTTATAAAGCAGATTAGATTCATGATCAATTAATGCTCTGAATATATCTTCTTTAGATTCAAAATAATAATAAAGAGAACTTTTCTTTTTCCCTACTATTACTGATATTTCATCTAAATTACTTTTTTGGTATCCGAATTTTGTAAAAACTTCTTTTGATTTTTCTACAATCTCTTTTCTGATAGCGTCTTTGTTTACCATAACTTTTTTCTTTTTATTTTTAATTATTAAATTGAATAACAATATTTTATAATCATTCGAAGTTAAAAATTACAATTATAATTTGTATAAACAATTGAAAACATAAAATTACTATTTTTTTTAATAAAAAATTAATCTTTTTCACTTTTAAGTGAAAATGGTTGAAAAAAAACATCGTATGCTGTTATGTTTTTTATTAAATTTCCTTTTAATAAGATATTAGCATTCAAATTGTAATCTTTTTCTGATAAAAATATTCTTATTGAGTTCTCATCTTTATATATTTCTTCAAATCGATTAAGCATCCATATTTGATGTGCTCTGTTGAAAGGCTTGTTATTAGCTCTCATCTCTTTTTCAATAATATCTATTGCTATTTGTTTGTTTTTAAATACATATTCCCAACTTTCAATAGTTGCTTTGTAAAAATTTCTGCAAAGTTTAGGGTCAGTTTTTAGTAAGTTTTTGTTGCAATAGAGCCCATCTTCCAATAAATTAAAATTATAATCTGCTAAAAAGAAATAGTTTAAATCTTTTTCTTTATAACCCGAATTGATAATTGAATGATATTCGTCAAAATAATTTGCATTAACTATTTCAACGCCATCGCTATAGAAAATATTTAATGAATTGTTTATTGGTATAATTTCAACATCTAAGTTTGATTGTTTAAAAAAAACACTTGCTTGATTTATAAAATCATTCCAAATTGCAGCTTTTTTATTGTTAAAATCTTTAATTGATTTTATATTTGATTTTTTCTTGGTAACCATCATAATAGATGATTTGTTTGAAAATTGAGCAATATTAACTAGGTTTCCTTCTTTATCATTTATTTCTAATGCATTAGCTAACCATAATACTGCAAAATCTGGATTTTGTTTAAAAAAATCATCTACAAAATTATTACTTGGGTAATAGGTAAGGATTTCTAAGTCTATTCCCCTTCTTTGATAAAAACCCAATTCTTTACCAACATAATAAGCAGCAAATTGAGAGTTTAAATTCCAATTTGGTAAAAATCTAATTTTTTTTAAATTCCTTATGGATGGTATATTTTGATTCTCAATGGTATCATTTAAGCCGGTTACAAAATCTGGTAGTTTCTTTTCTTTACATGAAATAAAAAAAAATAGTATTATCAAACTTTTTATTAATAGTTTGATGATTTTTTGTTTTTTTTCGTTGGAATAAATCTTCATTATAAACTTATTTCTTTTTTTATAACATAATAAAATTAAGAGTATAAAATTAAGAAATTTTTTAATTAAAAGTCTATTCCGTTTAAAAAATATACATTTATATTATACAAGTTGTTTTGTTCGAGTTCTCTTTTTGTTAATACACCTTTGTTTTTCAATAATTTGCAGGCTTCCCAATATTTCTATATCCAATGAAATTGAATATTGATGGCTATGTTCATGATTTTCAGTGATTAAATTTAAAAGAAGATTTCGTCATTTAGATTATTAATATAGCTAATTCTAATACGGATAAACAAAAATCGAATTTCTATATCCTGAGTTAGATTTATACCAATCTTTGAAGAAGACACCACTACTTTGTGCCCAAGAAGCAAATTTTAGGTGACCTTGTATAATTTCTGCTTTTTCGATAGGATAGCTGAATTTTTCTGAAATATTTATTCCCCATGGAAGATTATTTATTGTTTTATAGTATCTGCCAGTAGATGGATTGCTATTGTCATTATTTGTACCAAATAAACTTGCATCAATCAAATCAGTAGGAGGATAATCTGGTAAATGAATTTCCTTACCTCTTTGTTTGTTAGCAATAATAAACGGATTATAAGGAGGTAAGCCTAAAACTGCTGAATTTATAGGTTGGACAAAAGTAACATTAACATTAAGCGTATCTGGAGTTCCTATAATTCCACCTAAGTTTGTATTTATTCCTGAAAAACCATTAGGATTACTTCCTGAAATGTTTTTAAAGTTTTTCCAAGCATTATCAAAAACAATAATTGTAGCTTTAGTTTGATTGGCTTCAACTCCACTTGGCAATGTATTTATAAATCCTTGTTCGGTTAAATTAGTGCCTGTTACACTTTGTATGGCTCCGAATGGTAAAATGGGAATTTGAAATCCAAAGCCATCGTTATATCCAGCCCCTGAAGCTTTTACAATAAATTTAGCTTGAATGTTAACAATATTATTTGCAGCATTTGTTATGGGATTGAAGCGATAATCTACAACTACATCATTAAAATCGAAATCACCTTTAGCTGGCCATAAATCTTCAAAAGCTAAAGTTCCAAATTGGGTTTTAGATGGGAAGTAGTTGTTGAAAGCTCTTGCAGGGTCTGATGGATAATCATCAAATAAATCAGAAATTCCGTCATTATCAGTATCTGTAGCTGTTCCAGTTGCTTGAACTACATTGTTCTGAGAAATAGCAGTAATTGGATTTGATTTTACATAGAAAACCAAATCATTGAAATCATCATCTGAGCCACTACCAGTATTACGTCCCATATCCTCAAACCCACAAAAATAAATTCCTCTACTAGCATCATGAAGTAAGACTGTATGTTGTTTGTTTAATGAATTTGTTTCAGGGTTTAGTTCAGGATCAGAATAATATTTTATAGCATTTGCATTAACAGAATTACCTGTCCAACCATTTGCTAATAATACCCAACCAATTCCTGTATTTGCAGGGAAAGTTCCAATTTTAATCTTGTTTCCCATATTTAAACCACCACCTCCACCACTAACTGATGCATTTGGGAAAATTATTTTGATAGAATCTATTTGATTTACATTAGTAACAGGAGTGTTTTTATTGTAAGTGTAAAAACCTAATACATTCATAAATCCAGCACCTTCAGCAACAAATGTAACCCAAACATCAGCAGCTTCATTTAAGATAACATTTGTTTCATTAGAAGTTGCTATATATTGGGGGTTGTAAGTTGGTACATTTTTCTTCTCAGGTAACCATGTATTTATATCATAAAGCAAATTGCCAACAATAATATCATTTGTTGCTAAATAATTAGGAACTCCTTGATTATTATATGTTCCTAAAAACTTAATATAAGCAGCTGTTGCTTTAGGTATTAGTTCTTCTGTAGATTTTTTTACCGGATGATTACCCCCAAATGAAAACGTAGCTTTTCCAGCAATAATCGGGAGTTTAATTTGATTAACCAACCCAATAAAATCGGTATTTATAACTATTGAATCGTAATAAGTTGGTAATGGTACTGATAATTTTAATTCACCATTTATATCTGTAGCTCCAGAAGAAATTAAAGAGCCTCCATTTTCTGTTTCTTTGGTAAATATATTAAATCGGATAAATTTAAGTGCATTTCCTGAATTATCTTCTGCTTTAAGTTCAATACTCACATTTTGTGATGTTTTATAATTGAAAGACGGACTTACAATCATATCATTCATTGATGTAATCTCGTTAGGTGGATTTGAATTATTTTCATCCTTTGAACATGAAGCAAAAATGAATATAATAATAAAAACAACATAAATTTTTTTCATAAGTAGAAGATTAAATTGTTTATGCACTTTATTTATGTGTAAAGGTACAAAATAAATGCCAAAAATAAATGCTAATACTATTAATGTTAATAATTTTATTGAATTTAAAGAAAGTTAACTGTTATTTTAATTTTGTTCTATAATTATTTAAAATTTATAATTGCTTATAAATATCAGATATATTGTGAATTGACTTATTTTATTATAGCCAATTAGTAATTTATAAATAATGTTTTTATATAGATTTATTTGCATTTATATTAATTTCAACTTCATTATATGTTCATTGTAAATGTTAGTTAAGGTTGCAAAATGGGAAAAGTTTAATTAAAAAATAAAGTGTACTTAGGCTTAGAGTGGTCGTAAGTTTTATTCTTCCGACCACTCTAAGGTTTAAGTTTCATTTTTTTACTTATTAATATGGATAAACAAAAATCGAATTTCTATATCCTGAGTTAGATTTATACCAATCTTTGAAGAAGACACCACTACTTTGTGCCCAAGAAGCAAATTTTAGGTGACCTTGTATAATTTCTGCTTTTTCGATAGGATAGCTGAATTTTTCTGAAATATTTATTCCCCATGGAAGATTATTTATTGTTTTATAGTATCTGCCAGTAGATGGATTGCTATTGTCATTATTTGTACCAAATAAACTTGCATCAATCAAATCAGTAGGAGGATAATCTGGTAAATGAATTTCCTTACCTCTTTGTTTGTTAGCAATAATAAACGGATTATAAGGAGGTAAGCCTAAAACTGCTGAATTTATAGGTTGGACAAAAGTAACATTAACATTAAGCGTATCTGGAGTTCCTATAATTCCACCTAAGTTTGTATTTATTCCTGAAAAACCATTAGGATTACTTCCTGAAATGTTTTTAAAGTTTTTCCAAGCATTATCAAAAACAATAATTGTAGCTTTAGTTTGATTGGCTTCAACTCCACTTGGCAATGTATTTATAAATCCTTGTTCGGTTAAATTAGTGCCTGTTACACTTTGTATGGCTCCGAATGGTAAAATGGGAATTTGAAATCCAAAGCCATCGTTATATCCAGCCCCTGAAGCTTTTACAATAAATTTAGCTTGAATGTTAACAATATTATTTGCAGCATTTGTTATGGGATTGAAGCGATAATCTACAACTACATCATTAAAATCGAAATCACCTTTAGCTGGCCATAAATCTTCA
Organism: uncultured Bacteroides sp.; assembly: GCA_964636105.1. GTDB lineage: Bacteria > Bacteroidota > Bacteroidia > Bacteroidales > JACABE01 > JACABE01. The sequence continues at coordinate 9,192 of CAZWRD010000035.1, read as the reverse complement.
AAAGCTAAAGTTCCAAATTGGGTTTTAGATGGGAAGTAGTTGTTGAAAGCTCTTGCAGGGTCTGATGGATAATCATCAAATAAATCAGAAATACCATCATTATCTGTATCTGTTAGTGAGTTACTAGCTTGTACAACATTGTTTTGAGCTATTGCTTGAACGGGATTTGATTTTACATAAAAAACCAAATCATTAAAATCATTATCGCTGCTATTCACAGGATTTCTGTTCATATCTTCGAAACCACATAAAAACAAACCTCTGCCCGCATCATTCAATAATACAGTGTGTTGTTTGTTGCTAGTAGAAGTTTCTGGATTAAATTCTGGGTCAGAATAAAATTTTTGAGCATTTACATTCACACTTCCATTCCAACCATTAGAGAATAAAACCCAGCCAATCCCAGTGTTTGCTGGAAAAGTGCCTATTTTTACTCTATTTCCAGAATATAATCCTCCTCCACTACCAGCTAAAGAAGCATTTGGAAAAATGATTTTGATAGAATCTATTTGGTTTGCATTTGTTGGAGGATTGTTTTTGTCATATGTATAAAATCCTAAAACATTCATATAACCAGCACCTTCATGTATAAATGTTACCCATACATCAGCAAGTTGATTTATAATAACATTAGTTTCGTTTGATTGAGCTAAATATTGAGGATTAAAAGTTGGAACTGGTTTTCTTTCTGGTAACCATGCATTAATGTCATTTAATAAATTTCCATCAATTACGTCGTTTGAAGCGAGATATAATGGAGTGCCATTTGAAGTGTAATTACCTAAATATTTTATAGTTGCATTTGTTGCTTTGGGAATAATTACATCATTTGTTGATTTTTTTTGCTGAATACCACCAAATTTATAAGTGGCTTTTCCTCCTATTATCGGAAGTTTTATTTCATTAACCAATCCAATATAATCAGTGCTAATTACAACAGAATCATAGTAAGAAGGAAGTGGAATGCTTAATTTTAATAAGCCATTGTTATCAGTTGCTCCTGATGCAATTTGAACGCCTCCTTCACTTTCAAATTTGTTTAAAACATTAAATCGAATAAATTTTAATGCATTACTCATATTGTCTAATGCAGTTATATCTATTTCAATGTTTTGTGATGTTTTGTAATTGAATGTAGAGCTAACAATCATATCATTCATCGATGTTATCTCTGAAGGTGGATTTGTGTTTTTTTCATCTTTTGAGCATGAAATAAAAATGAAAATTGTGGCTAAAATAAAATAGATTTTTTTCATATATAAAATGATTTAAAATGTAAAAGATAATTTTAATGTAAAGGTACAAAAAAAATGCCACGAATTAAAAAAAAACTTTAATGTATTGATTTTTTTTTTATCTTTGCATCCTGAAAGCGGATGTGGCGTAATTGGTAGCCGCGCCAGACTTAGGATCTGGTGTCTTGCGACGTGGGGGTTCGAGTCCCTTCATCCGCACAAAAAAAAGTTCTGATGTCATTATCAGAACTTTTTTTGTTTTATATGCTTGCAAAGCAATGTTTTATGTTTTTTTATTGATTAAACACAAACTGAAGTATGTTTGCACCCATTTTCAATGCTTTCAATCGAGTTGCTTCTGAATCTTTGTGAACATCCTGATCTTCCCACCCATCACCTAAATCAGATTCGTAGGTATATAAACATATCATTCTTGAATTGTAAATCAAAGCAAATGCTTGAGGCCGTTTGTTATCATGTTCATGAATTTTGGGTAAACCATTAGGAAAATCAAATTTTTGGTGAAAAATGGGGTGACTAGGAGCTAATTCAATAAACTCCAAATCGGGAAATACTTTTTTCATTTCGGGACGTATAAATTTGTCTAATCCATAGTTATCATCAATATGTAAAAATCCTCCTCCTTTAAGATAATTTCTCAAGTTTTCAGCATCTCTTTCTGATAATATGATATTTCCATGTCCGGTTAAATGTATAAATGGATAATTATATAGTTCAGAACTTCCAATATCAACTGTTTCATATTCAGGATTAATATTAGTTGAAATATTTTGATTTGCAAATAAAATTAAATTTTTTAATGAGGTTGGGTTTGCATACCAATCGCCTCCTCCATTGTATTTTACCAATGCAATTTTAATTGTTGGAGGTTTAAATGCACATAAAACAATTCCTATCATTAATAAAAGTAAAATTCGTTTTATTTTAAAATTTTTATTTTTAAGCATATTATCAGAAATAAAGTGTTTATTCGTTTAAAAAATTAATACTATGACAAGCTACGATCCCTGCTGTTTCTGTTCGTAATCTTGAATTACCTAAACTAATGGCTTGGTAATTATTATGAAGTGCAGTTTTTATTTCTGTTGGACTAAAATCGCCTTCTGGTCCTATCAATATTAATGCATTTTCATTTTTTTTATAAACAGATTTTAAATCAAGTTTTTTGTCTTCTTCGCAATGCGCAATTAACTTAGTATAGTTATTGTTTTTTTTTATAAAATCATTGAATTTACAAGCTTCCTCCAAAATAGGATGATAGGCTTTTATCGATTGTTTTACTGCCGAAGTAATTATTTTGTTTAATCTTTCAAGCTTAACTATTGTTCTTTCAGAATGTTCGCATATGAGAGGGGTGATAATATCAATTCCTATTTCTGTTGATTTTTCTAAAAACCATTCAAATCTATCAATGTTTTTTGTTGGGGCTATTGCAATGTGAAGTTTGAAATTTCTTTTGCCAAATTCATGAAAAGTTTCTATTATTTCAACGTTACATTCTTTAATGTCAGCATTTAATATTTTTGCAAGATATAAATTTCCTTTTCCATCAGTAAGGTGAATTTTATTGCCAGGTTTTAATCTCAAGACTCTAACACAATGTGCAGATTCTTCTTTGTCAAAGCAATAAATAGAAGATTGTATGTTTGGTGTGTAAAATAATTGCATTTCACAAAATTATAAAAAAAACAAATGTAATTAAGATTTCTATTAAATTTGTAACCTCTTTTTTATTTTATGCGTCAAACAAACAAAAAAGCAATATGGAAAGTATTTTTGTAACTCTGATTATTTTTGGTTTTATTTTTGGAATAATTTATATCCATAATAGAAGAAAGGAGCGTATGTCTTTGTTGGATAGAGGATTAGAAGGTGACTATTTTGAAAAGGGGAAAACACCTAAAAAAATATTGAATCTGAAATTTGGGTTGCTATCCATCGCTTTAGGTGGTGGGATTTTAATTGCCAGAATATTTGAATTTTACGGTATTATGAAAGAAGAAGGATATTTTGCCATGATTTTTCTTTTTGGAGGTATAAGTTTGGTAATTTATTACTTCCTCGAAAAAAGAATACAACAGTAATTATTTGAAAGTGCTTGTAATTTTTTTATACAAGCACTTTTTTTATTTTACTATGATTTCATCCATAAATAGCCATGCATTATCATTTACGCCTCTCCATTCTGGCATTTTACCAATGCTATTTACTTTTATTTTAATAAATCTTGCTCTTTGATTAGATTCTATAGGAATTTTAAATGTTACGATTTGTTTTTCATTCTTTTTTCTGGCATTTGGATTTTTATAGTTAGCAACTTTTGTAAAACTTTTATTATCATCTGATAGGAAAATTTCTACGCTTTCTGGTGGCATAATCCAAGCCTGATTATCATCAACAAAAGACATTTCGAAATAGTTGATGTCTTCAACTGTTTCTAAATCAATAGTTGCATTTACATAATCACCCCACCAACCTTGCCATAAAACTTGATAATCGTTTGTTCCTTTTACCCCATCAATTAATGAATTCTGACCATTTGCTTTATAAATTCTCGAATATTGTTTTTCAAAGCTAATTTTTTTCCCAACAGCCTTATGATTTACAATTGCATTTTTAAAATATGTTGAAATTTTTTGATAATATTCATCTGGAGGATTATTTATTTCGTGTAATATAGTTGGCCCATATTTTTTTGCGGTTGTATAAAATGTTTCTAATATTTCTGTAGCTCTAGGTTTTAATGAATATGAATTGTTTTTATCAGTTTTTTCAAAAACCCAATTTTTTTCATGAATTTGATATTTACATACTTCAAGCCAAGCATATCTAATACTTTGAAGTGCCATTTCAACTCTAAAAGTATGTATGCTATCATTTTCAACTGCTTTTAATGCTTTAGAAAAAAGTTGAAAATATTTCTCAATATTTTCAGGTGAAAGGTAACCTTCCGCATGTGTAGCAGGTGGTTCATATAGCGTTAATGCTTTTTCTGATTTTATTAATTCTGAAGTAGATAAGTCTATATATGCCCTTAATAAAGGTGCTGCATTTCCATAGTACCCTCTAAGAAAATCATTCATTAAACTATCAATATTTTCATTTGGATTCCATATTAATTTTGCTAATAAATAGCTTCTTAATTCATTCATTTCTCCTGCTTTACCTGCAAATCCTTGTTCGAAAATCATATTTGCACCATAATTTGAAAATAGTTGAATATTTGGTTGCAATACATGAAAATTTGGAAAAGGACAAACTAAGTGTGAAAAATTGGTAACATAATCCCAAATAATTATATTTTGAGTTAATAATGACCAATTAGCAAAATCATCATAGAAGCTGCCTGAGCTATAATCGCTTGATATAGGTGTGTTTCTGTTGCTTTCAATAGAACATAACATCACATTTACATTGTCAGCTGGTCTGATAGTAAGTGGAGCTTTTCTACTATATTGATATGCTAATGTTGAAATAATTTTATCTGGGAATTTTGCTGCTATTTGATTTACAAAATTGATAATACTTGCAGCTGGTGATCCTTCTACATCATCCAACGCTTTGCAATTATCACATTCACAATAGTTAAAGTTATCCATCTGACTTACAGACCAATATTTTGCATATGGAATTTTTTTCATAATATCTTTTAATGAAGAAATTGTAATATCCAAAACTTCTGTATTTGAAAGACATAATTGGTCTTTTACTCTTATTCCATTTCTTAATGCAAAATATTCAGGATGTGTTAAATAATATTTGTCTGGACTTACTAATTTGTGCATAGTATGTACCCACAATCCACCCCAATCGTTTGAAATCCTGTCTTCGTTTGTAGAGTTTAATTTGTTGAGTTTTGCATATTCGGGTTGATATGCATTATAATAATGTATAGTTCTAAATGTAAAAGGTGGATTCTGAATATCTTCGTTTAAATTTGTTATTGTTATATTTTTTTTGTTTGGAATAAATATCTCATCTGCAGAATAATATCGACAACCGATATATTTTTCTAAAAATGTGTAAACTGCATTTATTAAACCTTGCCCAGTAGCAGCCGAAATATAAATATTCCCATCTTTATTTTTTAACCTAAAACCATCTTTATTTAATATATTGATGTTGTATTCTTTGTCGGAGCAATATCCTTCTTCAAAAACTATGTTTTTGGCTGTTTTAGAAAATTTATCAGTACAAGGTAATTGTAGCCCTGTTATTTTTTTAATATATATTCTTAATTCATCAACTGCATTGCTACATTGTTTTGAGGGATTTTTAGGCAAATTAATTATGTAATCAGATTGCCCTTTAGAAAAGAATATAATATTTTGTGCGAATATATTTACATTGAATAACAAATATATTAGCGTTGTAATGATGAAAATTTTTTTAATCATTTTATTGAATTTTAATGCAAAATGAAATGCTAAAATAACAATAATTTTCTATTTTTAGATTATCAAATTTACTAGGGTTTAAAAATAATTTGTGAAATTAATTTTAGTGAAATTTTTTTACACCAGCTTTAATTTCTATGTTTAAATTGTTTTCAGAAGGAGGTATTGGACATGAATATTTATGATTATATGCACAATATGGGTTGTAAGCTTTGTTGAAGTCAATTGTAATGTGTTCATCATCAGGAATTTTTAAATCTAGATATCTACCGCCACCATAAGATTCGTTCCCATTCGTTAAGTCTGTAAAAGGAAGGAAAAGATAATTTGCATAGCCTTCTTTTTTTATTAGATCAATATTTTGATAAATATTTAGTAAACAATTTGATCCATTTAAAATGAAATTTGCTTCTCCATATTTTACATACATTGGAGCTCTGGAAGTAGTTGTTTTCATAGGAAAAGGAATTTCATAAGGAGTTCTTTTAAAAATTGCTTTAATTCTGTATGTAGAATCAATATTAAAGAAATCTAAATTTTTGAATAAGTTTCTGTCTGAGTCAGTTAATGGTGATTTTAACGAATCGGAAAATTCTTCATTCATTATTCGTTGATATTCATTTAATTCATTGATGTAAGTTTGTGAAAATCCATAATTTGAAAAAAATACAAAAAGTAATAAAAATAGACTTTTTCTCATATAATATTGTTTTTATAAGTAATTAATTGTCTGTAAGTAATCACCGATTTAACGGGTAGATTCATAAAACATTATGAATGATTTATAAAAAATATTTGCTCTTTTAAATTTCAATAAAGAGCATTTTTTCAACAAAAATACTTAATAATTCTACATGTGAATTTTTTTTAGCTTATTTTTTTATTTTTCAAAGAAAAAATCTGAAAAATTAATAAGGTATAACTTTTTTACAGCCCGTGTAGTAGCCGTATAAAGCCATCTGATAAACTCTGTATTTATCATGTCTTCAGTTATATATCCTTGATCAATAAATACAATATCCCATTGACCGCCTTGGGTTTTATGACAGGTTAATGAATATGCAAATTTCACTTGTAGGGCATTTAAGTAAGGACTGTTTTTAACTTTCTGATATTTTTCTCTTTTTGTTGGCAATTCTTCATAGTCTTTCATGATTTCTGACCATAAATTTTTGTATTCATTATATGCCAACGAAGGAGTTTCTGTATTTATCGTATCAAGTAAAATTTTAACGTCTAAGTCTTTTTCATCAGGAAAGTCGATTAATCTTAAGCATACATCGGCAAATCTGAATCCGTATATTTCTTCTATCTTATTGATTTTTAATAATTCCACAATATCGCCATTTGCAATAAATCCAGTTTCAGAATCATCAGGTAACCAAAAATAATTATTTCTTACAATCATCATATAATCACCTGTTGAAATTTCATTTTCTTGAAATAAAATTCTTTTTCTAACTTCTTGGTTAAATAGGTTTGCTCTTTTGTTTGAACGACAAATAATTACGATGTTTTCTCTTTCGTTTTGTGAATATGCAGTATTTAATTCTTCTTCTAATTCATTTCCAGTAATTGATGTAATGTCATGATAATTAGCAATATTGAAAAATGGGGGTTTTAAATCTTCGGTTTTTAATTTTTTTCGTAATTTAGTAGCATTTGTTAGTATTCCTGATTCATAGGCTTGTCGTACTACCTGAGTTAATTCAAATTCAGTCAGATCAAGTCTGAATGAAGTTTTTAAATAATTCAAATCAAGAGCAGGACTGATTTCTGAGCCAACAGGTGGCAATTGAGCAGTATCGCCAATTAGCATTAAATTACAATTGTATCCTTCATTTATGTATAAAATTAGGTCTTCAAGCAAACTTCTATCAGAAAATAAGTTGTTATCTTTATTAGCTGAACTGTCTGGTATCATTGATGCTTCATCTACAATGAAAATTGTATTTTTATGCTTGTTTTGTTGTAATGTAAGTAGCGTATGACCATCTGATGTTGTTTGAATAAAATATATTTTTTTATGAATAGTATATGCCCTCATGCCAGAATATTCTGAAAGTACTTTTGCTGCACGCCCAGTTGGAGCCAGTAATACTGCTTTTTTTTTGAGATAGGGAAGCGCTTTTACTAAAGCACTTACAATTGTTGTTTTTCCTGTTCCTGCATACCCTTTGATAATAAATGCTTTATCTTTTTCAATTTCGTGTAAGAAAATTGAGAGGTTTTTTATTAATTCTTTTTGATCATCCGTAGGATCGAAAAGGAAAAATTTGCTAATTATTTTGCTTATATCTTTGGTTTGCATTAGATTGTAAATCGAGTTATTTGATTATTCGTGTTTTTTTTATTTTACAAATTTATTTAAATAATCAATACTAATAAAAAAAATATTTTTTTTCATTAATTAATATTTTTTTTGTAATATTGTAGCCTAAAAAAGTTCAAAAGAAAAAGAATGATTATTTCTAAAAAATAGTTCGCTTATTTTTTTTCTTAATAACTAAATCGATTTAGATTTTTTTGATAAATTTAAATCTCACATAAACAATTATTTATAAATCTAATTACAATGAAAAAAAGTTTTTTTTTAATTTTAGGTATTTTATTTTTTATAAATTCCTATGGTCAATTAACTGGTCCGAAATTAATACCAGGAGATTATGCAAGTGTTTCGGCTGCAATAACTGACTTAAATAGTCAAGGGGTTGGAGCAGGAGGTGTTGTATTTAATATTGCTGCTGATTTTGTTGAAAATACAACAAGTCAACTAACTATTACAGCAACAGGTATTTTGGGTAATGAAATTATATTTCAGAAAGATCCTACAACTACAGGCGCAAATCCAAAAATTACCCGTACGGATGCAGGTAGTAATTCAACTTCTATATTAGGAGGTCTTGGTGATGCGATTGTTAGATTAGATGGTACTGACTATATTACCATAGATGGTATTGATGTTCAAGCAACCACATCTTCAATTGAGTATGGATACTTTACAAATAAACCTACAGTAACAAATGGTTGCCAAAATGTTATAATAAGAAACTGTAATATTACCATGACTAAAGGTACAAGTGCTTATGTAATGGGAATTTATATTGGTAATGGTACAACATCTACATCTTCAGCTACTGGTTTAGTAGTTTCTGCTAATAGTGGCCGTAATGAAAATATTACAATTAATAAAAATACCATAAGTAATGTTCATGTTGGTGTTTACGTAAGAGGTTACAGCACAGTTGCCTATTATGATCAGAATATTATTGTTGGACAAAATGATAATGGAAATACCATCAATAATTTTGGTGGTGGATCAGCAAATTCTACTTATGGGGTTTATTTTATTTATGTAAACAATGCAAGTGTTGCATACAATGTTATTGATAATGCTGGAAATGGCGGTTCTGCTCACGCTTCAACACTTTATGGAATTTTCTATTCTTCTGTATTAGGAAATATTGTAGGTAGTAACAATTATATAACACTTTCAAACTCTTCTACTTCTGCCCGTCAATGGATTTATAATGGAAATG
>CAZWRD010000034.1:0-26407 GCA_964636105.1 uncultured Bacteroides sp. | reverse complement strand
CATTTCTGCCGACATTCCTTTACCATTATCTTTAATACTTATGCTATAAATATTTTCTGCTTTATTTTCAATCAATTCAATTTCAATACAACTAGCTTCAGCTACAATTGAATTTTGAATGATATCCATAATATGCAAAGATAACTCTTTCATTGTTATTATAATAACAGTTTATAATATTTATTTTTGTACTCTGCTGTTTTCATCACCAATCAATGCTTTTGATATTTCAGCAAAAGAAATTTCATTCATTTCAAATTGCGTAATTGTTTCGCCAATAGCTTCTAAAAAGTGAGCATCAGAGTTTTGCAATACAGATTTATTTTTCAGATAAGCATATTGCTTATAAAAATCTTCTCTGCTCAAATGTTTTGATATTTCAAATGCATCCGCTTTAATATCGGGCGGAATAAAACCCAATTGACTTATCAAGCTGAATTTAGGACGATTAACATGAGCTGGAATAAACAAGCCATTCAATTCGTGAACTTTTTCAGCCAATGCATCTATAGAAACATCCAAAGCAGAATGCAACATAAATTCTTCTTCTTCAATTATGTTTTCCTCTTCATCAACTATCAGCTGATAGCCAAAGCGTTGAACATCATTCTTGATTTTAGGCAAATGTATGTCGATATATTTCTGAAATGCAGACAATTTTTCAAAATTTTCAAAGAACGTTAGGCAGTGAACTTCCTCTTTGGTTGTAATTTCAGCACCACATAATACAAAAATATTGTTTTTTTCGCCAATTTCACAGCAAACTTTGCATTGTTTTGTACTATTATGATCGGTTAAACCTATGATATCAAGTTTTCTTTCCTTTGCTTTATTAATAATATTTATTGGGCTCATTTCCAAATCAGCACAAGGCGATAAAACGCTGTGTATGTGTAAATCTGCCCTGTAAATCATTATTTTTTAAGTAAATTATATAATTCTCCAGCAATTTCAAAAGCCTGTTTATCAGTTCCTAAAACAGGAATATCTTCTTCATTGCTTTGAGCAGCCATATCATCTTCAGGTTTGAAACCTTTAACCAATATTATTGCAGATAATTCTTTTAACGAAGCAATAGCCATTACATTTTTATGCGTTTGCAAGGTTACCCATGCACTACCAGCTTCGGCACTTCCCATTACATCACTCAATAAATCAGATACATATCCGTTATTTACTTCATTAGAAAGTCCTTTTTCACCTGAAAAAACTTTTAGATCCAATGCTTTTACAATTTCTTCAACTTTCATTTTTTATATGTTATTTGGTATTAAATTTATCACCCCAAATTCTTTTCATTTTAGCTATGGCTTCATTCATAGTCATGCTGCCTTTTTGCTCCATAATACGCTGTATAAAAACACAATCGGTAATATCAGCTCGTTTCATCACTATGTCCTCAGCCAATGTCTGACAAGTAGATGCTCCGCACATACCACAGTCAGTTTTTGGAAGATATTCCATTATTTCGCGCATTTTTCCCATCTTTTTGATGGCTTCCGACATATCCTCATCCAATTTCAACATCGAACGCGGCATAATCTTTGAAACGTTCATATTATCAATCAGATACTTTTTATATTTGGCAAGTTCTTTAGAAATACAACTGTCTTGATTTTGATTTAATTCGGCAGAAACAGCTCTTTTTTTCATTCTTTCTACCGTAAGAAAACGATTTCCACTTGTAAGAACTCCACCAGCGCAACTTTCGTCACATGCTCTAAGTTCCAGAAAATCAATATCTGAAATTTCTTCACTTTCAATTTTCTCTAAAAAATCTATCACATTATGAATTTCATCTATTGCTAAAGCACGTCCCGAATTAGTTTCTTTTTCTCCATTTGTTAAGCTCCACAATATCCCCTTCGAATCCAATTCATCTTTTTGTGGTACATTACAAAAATCTTTACCGTTTTGTTTTATACTTTTATAAATTTTGTTATAAATGAAATCGAGATTAATTACGCCGGTTATTTCTGATTTGTCTTCACCAACTGGGCTTTTAACAGCAGCAATCTTTGCAGCACAAGGAGTTATATAAAACAATCCAATTTCTTTTTCATCAATTCCCTGTTCGGTAAGCAATTTTTTATAGTAAAGAGCTGCAATATCCAAGGGAGATTTTAATAAGATTAAATTTTCAACTAAAGCAGGAAATTTAACTTGAATTAAGCGAACAACAGCCGGACAAAAAGTTGAAATTAAAGGCTTTACATCAGGATTTTTCTTTTTAAAATCCTCTTTAGCTTCCAATAAAATATCAACTGTATGTTCTATTTCAAAAACATGAGTAAACCCAATTTCTATTAAAACACTATAAATCTGTTGAGTAGAAATATTCTCAGGAAACTGTCCGATTAAAACACCAGGAACTAGTGCTATACGGTATTTATAATTAAAAATTTGATTAAAATCGTCATGATCAACATAAATGGCATTTACAGGACAAACTCTAAAACATTCTCCACAATCTACACAACGATTTTCAAACAAATGTGCCTTACCATTTTTCACCCTAATCGCCTCAGTAGGGCATACTTTAATACAATGAGTACATCCAATACAGTTTGGCTCACTTATTTTTAAAGCATGGTGAAAATACTGGGTATCCATCGTTATGAAATTTTTACAATTATTGTAACTTCTGTACCAATACCAACTTCACTTTTAATATCAAGAAAATCGGCATTTTTTTTAATATTTGGCAATCCCATACCTGCTCCAAATCCCATTTCTCTCACTTGAGGGCTAGCAGTTGAGAAGCCTTCTTGCATTGCTTTTGAAATATCAGGAATACCTGGTCCTGTATCTTTCAATTTCAAAATTATCTCTTTTTCAGTTATATCTGCAAAAATTTTCCCACCAAATGAATGTGCTACCACATTAACTTCAGCTTCATACAAAGCCACTACAATACGTTTTATTGTAACAGAATCTACATTTAACTGCTTCAAAACCTTTTTAATTTGGCTTGATGCAGAACCTGCATTTGAAAAATCGCCACTAATTACGTTGTATTCGAATTGCATGTTAATAGATTGGTTTAATTCCTGCTTTATACAAAATACCTGAAGCCCTGAACATTGAATAATTACATTCCATCAACAAGATTCCATTTTCCTCAGCTAATTCCTTCATATCATCGGTAATTTTTTTACCTCTAACATAAATAACATTAACTACATCAGACATCTCAGCAGTTCGTAGTGATTGAATATTGGAAAGTCCCGTTAATAATAGTACATTCTGTGTTTTTACGGTCAAAACATCACTCATCAAGTCTGATGAAAATGCAAATTCTACTTCATTTTCAAGCATTTGTTCATCTCCATAAACTTTTGCATCTAGTAATGCTACAACTTCTCTGATTTTCATTATTCAGGTTTAAGTTTTTTTTATTTTCAGACTGCAAAATTATATACATTTTATGGTATAAACAAATTTCTCTGTGAAAAAAATAACAATGTGAAAAAAATAACAGCAATTTGTAAAAGTTCTAAATAAGAATTTATATATGTTATTGATTTTTAATAGCTTTTAATAAATACTCCAAACCATTCAATTTTATTTCATATAGCGTTTCTAACAACATTCCTAATTTTCCGGCAGGAAAACCTTTCTGTTTAAACCAAACTAAATAAGGTTCGGGTAAATTACACAATATCTGACCTTTATATTTACCAAAAGGCATCTTCATTGTGGTAAGTTGCACTAAAAATTCATTTTGCTTCGAAAAATCAATTTCTTCCATTTTATTATTCTAAAGATTTCATTATTTTTATGGCTTCTTCGCGACTATTACCGCAAATCAAATTATCAAATTGAAAATTACTACAAACATGGGGTCTGTTAGGTTTATCAAAAATTTTGCAAAGAAAATCTTCACTTAAATTTACACAAACAGTATTAGCAGCCTTACCTTCTGGCATACCAGGTATAGGTGAAGAAATTGATGGAGTTATACAACAAACGCCACAATTTTCACGACATTGATGAGTTTTGAATGTTTCATTTTGCATGCGGTCTTTCTTTTTTAAAGAAACTAACAATTAAGCTATATGGTGTATATTTCTTAAATTCCAAAGCTCGTTTTTCAATTAAATGCCATGAAAAATAACTTAATAAAAGGGTTATAATCAATGAACAAAACATCAACTCTTTGTAATCGAATTTAAAATAATACATTAATGTTTGTTGCACCGGAAATGCAAAAATATAAATACCATAAGACATATCCCCTATTTTTTTACCAATATTATTAATATATTTTACTGATAATAAACCAAAAGGAATTACAATTACAGATAAAATAATAAACTCAAACTTGTTAAATACATTAAATGCAAGGGATAAAATAAATAATATTATTGCAGCGAAAAACAAAACATACTTCAATTTATCTGATTTAAAGTTAATATTTGCCATAAATGAGCCAATTAAAAAATACAATCCCAAATTTGACATATATTTTGCATTCAAAACTTTATAATTTAATTCTGATAGATAATCAGTAATCATTAAATTCAAAATATACAAAACAATTATTAATACAATCAATATCAATCTGATAAAATTACCTTTTGATTTAAAAAAAAAGAAAAATGAAACGAGAATATAAAGTGTAAATTCATAAGGAATTGTCCACAAAGAACCATTAATAGCAGATTTATAAGGATTTGATTCAAAAACACCAGAAATATGATACTGTAAACTATATAATGTAAGATTATTAGGGATATAAGTCCTAACACTTTTACTAGCAAAATAATCTAGAGGACTACCCTGATAAACAAATACTCCCAACAAAACCGTGAGTAACAATACAATAAACAAGGCAGGAAAAAGTCTTAATACTCTTTTCCAATAATAATCTGTTAAGCTTTTACTTCTTAATAAACTTTGAAAAATGAGGAACCCACTTATTACAAAAAAACCTCTCACACCAATATAGGAAAGAGAAGTTTGTCCATGGGTAATCTGAAAAAGAATATCTTCCTCAATTATACCAGATAAAGGATATGAATGTGTTATGATTACAAAAACAGCAAAAATCAATCTAAGAAAATCAAAATTATTTTTATGCATTATTTAATTCTGACTTTACAATTATTTATTTCACTTTCAGTTTTTTACCTAGACTTAAAACTGCATTTTCATCAATTTTGTTTAATTTACATAAAGTTTTAACTGTAGTTCCATTTTTTTGTGCGATACGAGATAAAGTATCCCCATTTCTAACTTTATAAATTGCTGGTTTTGATTTTTTATCTTTAGATTTGGTTTTAATTTTTGAATTTGATTTTTCAGTAGCAACTTTCAAATCCTTTGGATTTTCATTAATTGGATTTTCAGAAATTGTTTCAATTCTTGAAAAAGGATCTTTAGGAGTAACTACACTTAAAGTATCAACTTTATTAGTTACATCATTGTAAACCAAAAATATATTTGTATCAGCTGTATGATAATTTATAGGTACTTCATTCTGAACATCCTTTTCTTCTTCATTATCATTAATATATACTTTTACTTTTTTACCTCTTTTGTTTTTTATGTATTTAAACTTTTTTGATTTCATGAAAGTATTTTTATCAATCACAAAAGTATCGGTTTTTAAAGTATAATTCTGAAAATCAAGCAATTTCTCAGCATTAAAGGGCTGTCCTAAAAAACGAGTTTCAAAATGAAGATGTGTTGTTGTTGCTCTCCCGGTTCTTCCGCCCAATCCAACAAGATCACCAGCTTTAACTTCTTGATTTACTTTAACCTTTATTTTATTTAAATGACTATACACCGTTTCTAAACCATTTGGATGACGAACAACTACAATATTTCCATATCCACTATATCGCTTTGCCATTCTAACAACTCCATCAAAAGCAGAATAGACTTCATCATTCAAATCTAATTTAATATCAGTTCCTGTATGTATTCTACGTCCTCGATAACCAAAAGGTGATATTACTTTGCCTTTAAAAGGAAATACAAAAGCGTTATCAGTTTCATTAACAAGGGTTAAAACATATGTTGCATTTTTATCAAACATTTTATCGCTATTTAAGCGAACATCTTTATTGTTCCAATTATTATTGTACAATTTTGATGCAGGAATTGCTGAAGGAGTTTCAATTACAATATTATCATTTGAAAAATTCACACTATTTGAACTCATTGCTAACAATGAAGTATCAATAGGTTTGTTCACAATTGATAAAGATTGATCTTGTGCAAACAAACTCCCAACACTGAGAATTGAAGCAAAAAGAAAATTGAAAGCTATATTGTTTTTAAAAAATATCATTTAGTAATATTAAATTCATATAAATTTTGATGTTGCAAATTAACACTAAAAATTGAAACATACAAAAAATTTTTTGCTAATTTATTTTAATATTAAGTTTTTTTAACAAAGTGAAGATTTGTGTGTTATCTATTTAAAATTAAACATTTTTTTAAAAGTAAGTAAAAATGGGAAGAGAAATACTTAGCACTACTCGAAAAGCTTTATTGATAAACCTTAATGAAAAATTTTATGGTACTATAGCCGAAATTGGTGGAGGACAAGAAGTAGCCCGCAACTTTTTTCAAGCGGGTGGGGCTTCGGGCACAATTGCAAAATCTATTTCAGCATATGATATGGCATATAGCGATGCAATGTATTGCAAAGGCAAGAAAGAACGCTATGTATCAAAAAATCGATTAACCAGAATGCTCGAAATAGAATATAATGAATTAATTACGGTTTTAAAAGACAAAAGAAGCGCTGAAACATGTTTCTTCGTTTTTGCAAATACAGTAGTTACAATTAATTATAAAAAAGACAATGAAGCTAGAGGTTGGCTAGGTGTAAAATTTCAACTCTTTCCCAATACAGAACCAAATGAAGTGCTCATTCACACTTCTTTACTAGAAAACGACAATTTATTACAACAATATACACTTGGTATTCTTGGCATTAACCTTATTCACGCTTGCTTATATCATTATGATAATCCTACTATTTTTCTTAATGCATTAATGGATAATTTAAGCTCTGATAGATTGGAAATTACGATGATAAACATGAAAGGACCAGAATTAAACTATGTTGACAATAGGCTTTTAAGTGTACAACTTGTAAAAAATGGAATGGCTAAAGCAACTATGTTCGACAGATACGGAAATGTATATGAACCTTCAGATTTGCTTTACAAAAAAAATGTTTTGGCATTTAGAGGAAGCTTCAGACCCATAACTTATGTTGGGTTTGATATGCTAAAAACCAGTTATGGAATTTTTAAACGTGATGAAGATTACGACAAAGAAAACACGATTGCTCTCTGTGAAATTACTTTGAATAATTTGCTTGAAGATGGTGAATTTCATGAAAGAGATTTCTTAGAAAGAGTTGATATACTAAATGGTATGGGACAAAATGTTATGATTTCAAACTTTAAAGAATATTACAAATTAGTGTCTTATCTTTCTCAATTTAAAACCAAAAACTTACGAATAGTAATTGGTATGCATACATTTTTAAATGTAATTGATGAAAAATTTTATACCAATTTGAAAGGAGGAATTATAGAAGCTTTTGGCAGATTGTTTGTAAATAACATGAAAATGTATGTATATCCGGCAATTAATGCAGAAACAAATGAGTTGATAAACCTTCAAAATATTTCTGTGCCTAATGAAATAAAATACTTATTTTTGCATTTGCTCGAAAACAGAAAAATAATGGATATTAAAAATGTAAAAAAGGAATTTATTTCAACCTATCCACACATTGTTCTACAAATGATAAAAAATAATGAAGTAGGTTGGGAAAAAATGGTTCCTAAATATATTGAAGATGCAATTAAATCAAAAAAATTATTTGGATATAACGATTAATAAAAAATGACTCAGACAGTAGAACCCGCAATATCACGCAATGTATTGGAAATGTTGACAGTGGCAAATGAATATTGCCTTTTTCTTGAAAAAATTGAAAAATATACAAAAGAGGATATATTAAGCTATTTCCAAAAAATATGTCCATTGCTTTATATAAAAGGAGCCACTTTGCCGTTTATTCAAGCTGAAAATCCTGAAGCAAACGAAAGATTTGTTACTGAACAAAATTGGGAAACTATTTACAATGATGTAAAAGAGAAATTAGGAAAAGATGATGATTTTTATATGGTTGACTATAATGATGATGATTACAGCAATCCTGTAAAAGTTTCGATTGCAGAATATTTATCTGATATATATCAGGATATGAAAGATTTCGTATTACTTTACCAAAAAAACACCAAAGATGCCAGAGAAAATGCAGCAGCTGAATGCAGATTGCTTTTTGAACGTCATTGGGGCTTTAGATGTATTGAAATTCACAAAATTTTTCATCATTTGGTTTTCAAAGGGAAAGAAAAAAATCAGGATGATTATCCTATGATTTAAAAATTATCATTTTCAAAAACTTCCAAAAATCAAAGAAATGCTAATATTAGCTCCATCAAGTGCAGAATGCTGATAATATAGTATTTTATGATTTTTCACATCAGTGAATTTTCCTGATAAGCCACTAATAAATCTCACTCCAACACCAAAATTCAACTTAACCCAATCGGTAATAAATATCTCAGTATCAAAACCTGGTGTAAGTATTAGTATTTCATCTCTTGCAAGTTTATAATCCAAATCTAAATACGGACTTTGCAAAAACAATGAACCATAGCCAATTTTCAAGGTGTTAAAAAAAGAAATATTTTTAATACTTTTACTTTGAAATGAAATTAAAAACCCTCCTTGAGAATAACTAACATTATAATCAGCAATTGGCTTAATACTATTAAAATCAGAAGCTTTTAAACCCGTCATCAAACCAACACCATAAATACCAATCAAAAATTTATCATTAAATCTGGCACCTACTGCAAAACCACTTGAATTTGAAGTATTTAATCTAGTAAAATTAACTTCTGTAATGGCACATACAAAAGCTGAAACTTTTTTAACAGTTAAGCCAATATTATCTTTATTTGCATCATTCTGATTTTGAGCAAAAACAGGAATTCCTATGAAAAGAACAATATATAAAACCCAATTTTTCAAATAATATCTATTTTAGAGGGGTTCTAAAAATTAGATTTTTCGAGGCGAACAAGATTTTAAAACCGCAGTTTACTAATGTAAATGAGGATTTAAAACTTGAAGTTTAACGGTGAAAAAGCAATTTTTAGAAGTCCCGTTTATATGAATTACAAAAATAGACAATTATGCTTCAATAAGCTAATTATTCTTTAAAATTTATATCATGATGAGCTCCGTCACAAAAGGGCTTGCGTTTAGAGGCACCACAGCGACATAAAGCAATACCATCATCACAAATAATTTCATTCCCTTCGTTATCAACAACTTTAAACTTACCATCAACCAAATAAGGACCATCTTCCAGTATCGTAATTAAAGTTTGTTGATCAGATTTATTTTCTTGCTTTTCTAGCTCTTCATTCATTTTGTAATATAACGCTTTGGTAGGACATTGTTTAACCGTTTTAATTATTTCTGCAGTTGTTGCCCCATCCATTTTAATCCATGGGCGGTATGCAGGTTTAAAAACATTGGGCAAACTTCTGAAACAAATTGCAGCATGATTGCACAAATCAGGTTCCCAATAAACAGTAACTTCACCATTTGTATATGATTTTTTCACAGGATCCATTTCCATAAATTCTTTATTAATATATTAATATTCAATTATTTCTTTTATACCTTGATAAATTTTTTCTATATCAGGCAAAATGGCTTTTTCTAAAATTCTATTAAATCCTACAGGAGTAAATGGAGAACCAATTCTTTTTACAGGCGCATCCAGATATTGAAAGGCTTCCTCAGTAATCATTGCAGAAATCTCTGCACCAAAACCCGAGAACACTTTATCTTCGTGAACAACTAGTACTCTATTGGTTTTTTTTACTGATTGTAAAATTGTTTCTTTATCCAAAGGAATTATTGACCTTAAATCAATAACTTCAACTGATTTTCCTGTTTCAGACAAAATTCTTTCAGCTGCTTTAATAGCCATATGTGTTGTATTTCCATATGTTACAAGAGTTAAATCTTGTCCAATATTTCTTATACGGGCTTTACCAAAAGGCACTTCAAAATCATCAGGAATATACGTTTCGGCTGAGGGGTCATTATACAAAGCTTTAGGTTCTAAAAACAAAGTAGGACCTTCAGAACGAATAGCAGAACGTAACAAACCAGCAGCATCATCAGCAAATGAAGGATAAACAATTCGAATACCAGGGAAAGTTGATAATGCACTTTCTATTGTTTGAGAATGATACAAACCTCCACCAATATAACCACCCGAAGCTAATCTAATTACAACATTTGGTGAAAATTTTCCATTTGTTCTCCAATATTCATGCGTCATTTCAACATATTGCTCCATTGCAGGCCAAAAATAATCGGCAAATTCAGCGCCCTCAATTACAATTCTAATTTTCTTATCAAAACGGCTCATCCCATTTGCAGTACCAACAATAAAATCCTCAGCTATTGGAGCATTAAAAACTCTTTCTTTTCCAAACTCTTGTTGTAATCCTTTGGTAACATTAAAAATACCTCCTTTTTCTTTGTGTGCTACATCTTGACCCCAAATAAAAGTATCAGGATTGTGACGAAATTCAGACTTTAAAGTTTCATTTAATGCTTGAATTAACTTCTTCTTTTCACCTTTATCAAAATGATGAATTCCATCTGGATATTTTACTGAATGATAGGGCTCAGGAATTACAAAATCATAAATACTTTCTGGTTTTGGATCAGGTGAAGAAATCGCTTTTTTATGAGCTGCGGACACAATTTTCTGTGCTTCTGCTTCAATTTCAGATAATTCATCCTGTGTAAATTTCTTTGAATGAAGCAATTGTTTCTGAAAACGCAACAATGGATCAGCAGCTTTTGTACATTCTAATTCATTATCGTCACGATATAATTCGTGTTTATCTGAATTTGAATGAGAACCAATTCTGACACAACTGGCATGTACAATAACTGGCTCATGATTCTCAATTGCATGTTTTTTGGCTTCTTCCATTGCATTTATCGAATCAAAAACATTTTTGCCATCGCAATAAATAATTCTTAGATTTTTGAATCCAGAAAAATTGGCTGCTGCTTTAGAATTTGCTGTTTGATCTTTTTTAGGAACAGAAATACCATATCTATTATCCTGAAAAACAAAAATAACAGGTAATTTTTCATTGGAAGCACCATTTATTGCTTCATATACATAACCTTCTGAAGTTGAAGATTCTCCTTGCGAACTGATTGCTACTGATTTGGCATTATATCTTTTTATAGCTCTTGCAACACCAACCGCATGAAGCGTATGATTGCCAGTGGCTGATGAAACATTGTGAATATTCCATTCAGGTTTTGCAAAATGATTCGACATATGTCTTCCTGCACTTGCCACATCATTAGCCTTTGATATTCCGTTTAATATAATTTCATCCGCAGTTAAACCTGCCGACAAAGTAGTTAACATATCACGGTAATATGGAAATAAATGATCAGAATTTTTTTCAAAAATCTGTCCTATAGCCAATTGAATTCCATCATGGCCAGCATAAGGTGCATGATATGACCATCCCAAAGCTTGTTTTAAATAATTAGGAGCTTTTTCATCAAGTTTACGTCCTAATACCATTAGACGATACCACTTTTTCAGAATCTCTTTCTCAGTTGAATTGATTGA
This sequence comes from uncultured Bacteroides sp., assembly GCA_964636105.1. GTDB lineage: Bacteria > Bacteroidota > Bacteroidia > Bacteroidales > JACABE01 > JACABE01. The sequence continues at coordinate 14,670 of CAZWRD010000034.1, read as the reverse complement.
ATATTTATGTAATTCCATTTAATTGTCGATATAAATTTATGCACCAAACAAAAAATGAAAAGACTTTGTTCAACCACAATGAAGTATAGTATAAAATATTATATAAACCATTTAAAGAAAAAACAAAATAAAGTCAATTATTCTCTGATTACGTGAATATTACCTTTATCCGTCAACTTAATTATTCGAGAAGGCATAACATCCATTATTTTATCCTGAGCATAATTTACAATATAATCAACCTGATTTTTTATTTCTTCGGATATATTAGTAAAATTAGCAGCTGATGGTTCACCCGAAAAATTGGCTGATGTGGATACAAGAGGTACTCCAATTGAATTTATCAATTCATTACAAAAATCATCTTTTGGAATTCTGATAGCTACAGAACCATCATTTGCAATTACATTTGCTGCCAAATTCATAGCATGCTGATAAATAATAGTTAATGGTCGACTTTCGTTTTTAAATTGTTCAAAATCAATCTGAGGAATTTCTTTTAAATAATGTTTCAAATCATTATAATCCTTCATCAAAACAATCATACTTTTATTTTGATCACGTTTTTTTATCTGAAAAATTCGTTCAACAGCTTTGTAATTAGTAGCATCACAACCAATTCCCCAAATTGTATCAGTAGGATACAGTATAACTCCTCCTCTTTTCACAATTTCAGCTGCTTTACTAATATCACTTTTAAAATTAACTTGATTATCCATTTAGTCTTTCAAATAATTCATTCATATTTATATCATAAGCACATTTAAAATGCTTTTCAGGGCATTCTCTAAAGCCATGCAAACCACAAGGGCGACATTTAAGTTTATTTCGCACTTCAACTACAACTGCATCATCAGATTTTGGTCCGAAACCAAATGAAGTAACAGTGGAACAAAAAATTGCAGTAACTTTTGCATTGGTAGCAGAAGCCAGATGCAATGGAGATGAATCATTTACATAATTCATTGCAGCATCTTTTATTAAAGCAGCCGATTGCAACAAAGTTAATTTACCTGCTAAATTGATAGAATTTGTGTGTAAAGAAAGTTTTATTATTTCATTACAAAGTCCGATATCATTTTTTGCACCTAAAAAATAGATTACTAATGATTTATCTAAATTACTCACAAATTCAACCCATCTGTCTTTTGGAAATTGTTTTGTATTCCACAATGAAGCAGGAGCAATACAAATATATTTTTTTGTTTTATATTGCGAGACAAAAGCAAAATCGTTTTTAGAAGGATAGAGTTTTACTTGATAATTTTTTTGAGAATGAAAAGATTCCAGTAATTTAAGATTTCTTTCAACTTCATGAATTTCAATATTTTCTTTACCAATAATATGTTTAATTTTATTTGTAAATAAAAATGAAAAAGGATTTTTATCAAAACCTATTCTGCTTTTTGCACCAGAAAATGCTGTAAGAAAGCCACTTGTAGCATAACGCTGAAGATTAACAACCAAATCATATTTTTCGAAACGGATGGACTTTAAAATATCAAAAAGATGTTGATATTTGTGCTCATTCTTATTCCATATCAACAAATTACTTATAAAAGGGTGAGAAGTAAACAAAGATTCATTCCCTTTTTTTAACAGAAAATCTATTTGAGAATTTGGAAACAAATCATGCATTTTTTCGAGCAAAGGAGTTGTAAGAATTACATCCCCAATAGAAGCAGTTTGAATGACTAGAATTTTATTCATCTTAAATTTATTAACGCCCTTATTTACAAGACTTTTAAAACAATTTCAAATAATATTTTATAAATAATTGCAAAAAAACATTACCAATTAATTTTTTTAAACTATTTTTGAAAATCAGAGTTCAAAATTAATAAAAAAAAACAATTAGCGTATATCATTTTAAAGCATTCATTATGAAAACATTATATTTTATTCGTCATGCAAAATCATCATGGGATTTTCCACAACTAGCTGATGATGAGAGACCACTGACAGAAAAAGGTATTAAAAGAACAAAAAAATTGGGTTCGTATTTGGGAATTAATGAAATATTACCCGAGTTAATTATTTCAAGCTATGCAAACCGTGCTTTTCATACTGCTCAAATTATTGCAAAGAAAATTGGATTTCCAGAAAAAGATATCAAAATAGATAGGAGCATTTACAGTTCAAGTATTGACAATATTTTCTCAATAATATTCGGAATACCTGATAATTACAATAGTGTTATGCTCTTTGGACACAATCCAACTTTTACAAATTTAGCAAATTATTTTATAGAAAACAAAATTGAAAATCTTCCGACATCAGGTTTTGTAAGTATTGAATTTGAAACTGAAAACTGGAATGAAATTACAAATTGTAAAATAAAAAATACTAATGTTATTTTTCCTAAAGAATTATAATACATGGTAATTAGTAAGAATAAATATTATAACAGGGAAATCAGCTGGCTTCATTTTAACGAAAGAGTACTACAAGAGGCTAATGATGAAAAAACACCTTTACTAGAACGACTTGTTTTTTTGGGAATATATTCAAATAATCAAGATGAGTTTTTTAGAGTAAGGGTTGCAACCCTTAATCGAATTACAAAGTTACAAGCAACAAATTTGCAAGAAGTTAACGATTTAAATGCAAAAAATACTTTAAAAGAAATAAATCAAAAAATTGAAATTCTTCAAAAAGAATTTTACGAAACTTATGAACGCATAAAAAAAGGGCTTGCTCTTGAACAAATATTTATTGTAAACGAAACTGAATTAGATACAGATCAAGGTAATTATGTAAAAAAATATTTCAGAGAAGAAGTTCGTCAGCATTTATTTCCTATAATGTTAGATCAATTTTACAATTTTGCAAATTTAAGAGATAAATCAATCTATCTTGCAATAGACCTAAAAATTACAAAAAAGCCATTAGCAGAAAGTTATGCATTAATAGAAATACCAACTTACAGATTATCAAGATTTTTGATATTACCATCAACAAATAAAGATAGCAAACATATCATACTCATTGATGATGTAATCAGATATTGTTTATCAGATATATTTTCGATATTTGGTTATGATATTTTTAAAGCATACACAATTAAATTTACCAAAGATGCTGAATTAGACATCGATAATGATGTATCAAAAAGTTTTTTAGAAAAAATAAGCGATAGCATAAAATTAAGAAAAAAAGGAGTAACTGTTAGATTTGTTTATGACCATAACATTCCTCAGGAAATGCTTGATTTGCTAGTTAGAAAATTCAATATCAAGAAAAAAGATACATTAAAAAAAGGAGGAAAATATCATAATTTTAAGGATTTTATGAATTTTCCTATAAACCTTGGCTCTGAGAAACTAAGATTTGAAGAACAACCTAAATTATATACTAAAGAATTATCAGTTAGTAAGCGAATTTTAGATTGTATCAAAAAAGAGGATATTATGCTTCATTATCCTTACCAAACTTTTCAGTACACCATTGATTTACTTAGAGAAGCATCAATAGATCCTGCAGTCCGAGCTATTAAAATGACTATTTATAGAGCAGCAAAAGATTCGAGAGTAATTAATGCTTTAATAAATGCTGCAAGAAATGGCAAAGAAGTAACAGTATATTTAGAATTACAAGCAAGATTTGATGAAGAAGCCAACATTTATTGGGCTGGCAAATTACAAGAAGAAGGTGTTAAAGTAATTCAAAATATTCCGGGCTATAAAGTGCATTGTAAATTAATTTTAATCAGAAGAAAAGAGTATAATCAAAATGTGTATTATGCAGCCATTGGAACAGGAAATTTAAATGAAATAACTGCAAAAATTTATGCTGACGAACATTTATTAACAGCAAATAAAAAAATAGTTTCGGATGTAAATAAAGTTTTCCATCTTTTTGAAGCCAAATACAATCAGCCAGATTTTGAATGTTTAATTGTTTCGCCATTTAAAACGCGTAATTTTTTCATGCATCTTATTGATAATGAAATAAGAAATGCAAAAAAAGGCAAACCAGCATGGATAACCATTAAACTCAATAATTTGGTAGATGATAGAATAATAAATAAACTTTATGAAGCCAGTCAGGCAAATGTAAAAATAAATATTATAGCAAGAGGAATTTGTGTTTTAATTCCACAAATCCCTAAATTTAGCGAAAATATTAATGTTATTAGCATAGTTGACAGATATTTAGAACATTCAAGAATCTTTATTTTTTGTAATAATAATAATGAAAAATATTTCACTGGATCAGCCGATTGGATGCAAAGAAATTTCGATCATAGAATAGAAGTTACCACACCAATTTTTAGTAAAAAAATTCAAGCAGATCTTAAAAAAATAATTGAAATTCAACTCAAAGACAATGTGAAAGCACGTTTACTAAATGGCAGCATCCCAAACACATACAAAAATGATGATAATTCCGAAAAAATCAGATCACAAATAGAAATTTACAAATACTTAAAAGAAAAACACTCATAAAACATGTTATTTGCCTCAATTGATATTGGTTCTAATGCGGTTAGATTGCTTTTTGCAAATGTATATCTTACTGACAATGGAGAACCCACAGCCTCTAAAGCTACTTTAGTTAGAATCCCTATTCGCTTAGGGGAAGATGTATTTAAAATCGGTAAGATTTCAGAAGAAAGAATTGAAAAACTGATAAAAACAATCAAAGCTTTTAAACTTTTAATTGAAGTTTACCAGCCAATTGCTGTTGAAGCTTGTGCGACTGCTGCAATGCGTGAAGCTTCAAATAATTATGAAATAATTGATCGTATTAAGAAAGAAGCAAATTTCGATATCAGAATTATTGATGGGTTCGAAGAAGCTAATATCATCAGAACATCCAACAATCTGAATTTCAATAATGACTATAACTTAACCATGTATATTGATGTAGGCGGTGGAAGTACTGAAATTTCTGTTTTAAAGAATCATAAATTTGAAAAATGCTATTCGTTCAATATTGGTACGATACGTATTTTGAATAAAAAAGTTGAAAAACAAGCTTGGGATGAGCTAAAAAATTGGTTATCTGAATTCCGAAACGATTTTGGAAGAATTAATTGTATAGGAACAGGTGGTAATATCAACAGACTTACCAAACTTTTCGGAAATCAGGTTGAAAACAATATTAATTTCCTTCAATTGCAATTTGCTTATAAACAATTAAAATCAATCCCATTAAAAGAAAGAATTGAAAAAATGGGTTTACGACCCGATAGAGCTGACGTAATAGTTCCTGCTGCAAAAGTCTTTTTAACAATCATGAAATCAGCAGGAATAGAAACCATTCTAGCTCCAAAAGTAGGATTAGCAGATGGTTTGATTTATAGATTGTACGATCAACATAAATAAATAAAATAATTAATAAAAGAGGCTGTTTGTTTTATCCAACAGTCTCTTTTTTATAATTTCTTAAAGCAAAATATTCTCTTATTATTATTTTTATCAACAAAATATATTCATTTTTATCATAAGTATTGTTATGTTTTCTTGAAACCAAATTATACATTCACTATTGTATAAAAGAATAAATTTATTGTATTTAAATCATTAAAAAACAATAACTAAATCTGAGGTAACTCAACTAAATTTAATAGATAAATTTTTCAAATCACTAATTGATTAAATTGGATTGAAATGAATACACTATTTTTTATTCTATAACTTAAAATTAATGAGATATTGAAACGCCTTTTAGACTTTTCGTAAAAATTACATTCTCAAATAACGTCATAATAATCTTAAATACTGTTTATCAATTAGTTTAATATATTTAAGAAAAATTTCACAGAAAAAATATATCAGATAAAGAAATAAATATTAATTTTACACAATCTAAATAAAAATAACAATAATTCAAAATGAACTATAATATAGATAAGGTAAAAGAAGCCTTAAGCCTTGTAAATGACCCAGATCTGAAAAGAGATTTAATAAGTTTACAGATGATTGAAAACATTTCTATCGAAGGAAAAACAATTCGATTTGATTTGGTTTTAACAACACCTGCATGTCCGATGAAACAAAAAATGAAAGACGATTGCATTGAATCAATACATAAAATAATTGGTAAAGATGCAATTATAGAGATAAATATGACATCTAGAGTTACATCAAACAGAAAAGCCGACGATGAATTTTTGAAAGGAATAAAAAATATTATTGCAATTGCGTCAGGTAAAGGCGGTGTAGGAAAATCTACAATAGCTGTAAATCTGGCAGTTGCATTGGCAAATACTGGAGCAAAAGTAGCATTGATAGATGCGGATATTTATGGTCCTTCAATTCCAATAATGTTTGGAGCATTAGATGCAAAACCTGCTGCAATAGAAGTAGATGGAAAAACCAAAATAATTCCTTTAGAGAAATATGGAGTTAAGATTTTGTCGATAGGTTTTTTTGTTGATCCTAACAAAGCATTGGTTTGGAGAGGTCCAATGGCATCAGGTGCTCTGAAACAGCTTTTTACCGACGGAGATTGGGGTGAAATAGATTATATGCTTATTGATTTGCCACCAGGAACAGGTGATATGCATTTAACTATGGTTCAAACAGTTCCTGTAACGGGAGCTGTAATTGTAAGTACACCACAGCAAGTTGCCATTGCTGATGTAAAAAAAGCAGCAGATATGTTTGTTTCTGATGGAATTAATATTCCTATTTTGGGAATAGTAGAAAATATGTCATACTTTACACCAGCAGAACTACCTAACAATAAATATTTTATTTTTGGCAAAGGCGGTTGCGAAAAATTAGCAAATGAATTAAATGTTCCAATGTTAAGTCAAATCCCAATTGTACAAAGTGTATCGGAAACAGGAGACTCCGGAAATCCTGTAGCTAATGATACAGAATCAATTATTGGAAAAATATTTACAAAATTAGCAGAAACAGTTGCTCAGCAAATAGCAATTAGAAATTCGGAAAAACAGGCAACGAAAATTGTAGAAATTAAACATCAATAATATTAAATAATCAAAATCATGACAATAGAAAATAAAATTGAACTTACCGAAAAAGTTCAAAATGTTATAGAACAAATCAGACCATATTTACAAGCAGATGGCGGTGATATTCAATTTGTTGAATTAACTGAAGATTTAACTGTAAAAGTTGAGCTACAAGGTGCTTGCGGTTCATGCCCTTATAGTTTAATGACTTTAAAAAATGGTGTAGAACAAGCTGTTATAAAAGCTATTCCAGAAATCAAATCTGTTGATTCAATTTAAATAAAAGCATAAAGACAAAAAAACCGGATATTTATATGTCCGGTTTTTTTATTTTATCTTGTAAGGTGATTATTATCAGGCTCCTCATGAACATGAACTTCACATTTATCTATTTTTTTACAAATGGCATTTTCTACTAAATGTGAAATTTCATGAGCTTTTTCAATAGAAATTTTTGAATCGACATGAATATTAACTTCAACAAATGTATAAGCTCCAGACGTTCTGATTTTTAAATTATGAAATTTTAGAACATCAGGTATATTTTTTAATATATTTTCAACAATTGAATATGTTTCTTCAGAAGTTTTATCTAACAAAACATCAATACTTCTTTTTCCTAATTTATAAGCAATTACAATAACAATAAAAGCAACAATTAAAGCTGCAATTGAATCGGCTAGAAAAAAACCAAATTCAGCACATATTAAGCCCAATAATACAACAGAAGAACTCCATATATCGGTTGAAAAATGCAAAGCATCGGCTTCTAAAGCCTGACTATTATATTTTTTTGCAACTCGCATTAGTTCTCGAGAACGAGAATAATCAATTATAATTGAAACTATTACAACTATATAGCTCCATATACTTACTTCAATTTGCGTATTTCCACTAATCAATCGATTAAGAGCTTCGTAAATAATCCAAAAGCAAGTTATAAAGAGCAAAATGGTTTCAATAAATGCAGAAAGATTTTCGTATTTGCCATGACCGAAATGATGTTTTTCATCAGCAGGTTTATCAGAAATTTTAACAGCAAAATAGGTAATAACAGCTGCTACAAAATCGAGGGCAGAATGCAATGCTTCGGACAAAATACCTAAACTTCCAGTTAATAAACCAACTATAAGTTTACCAACGGTAATAAAAATTGCTGCTCCAACAGAAATAAGTGCTACTTTCTTTTTCTCATTTAATGCAAATTGTTGCTGTTCCATTAAGTTCTTTTTGTTTGCAAAAATAAGAGCAATTCTTAAATAAAAAAAGCAGATTTTCTAAAAGTTATTACCAGATAATTTTTTGATAATCTTATAATTACAAAATATCAACAAAACTTATTTATAATAAAAAAATTAAATTTCAACCACCAAACTATCGTAAGCCAATTTTATAAATGGAGGAAGTTTTGCATTTACAACTTCGTGGCAACCGATAAAATGACTTACGTGGGTAAGGTAAGCCTGTTCTGGTTGCAGTTCTTCCAAAATCTCAACTGCTTCGGCTACAGAGAAATGCGAAACATGTTTTGAATTTCTCAAAGCATTTAAAACAATCACTTTAGAACCTTTTATTTTATCTTTTTCTGTTTCTGAAATATAACTGGCATCTGTTATATATGTAAAATCACCAATACGAAATCCGAAAATTGGTAATTTATCATGTAAAACTTCAATAGGAGTTATTTTAATATCATTTATATAAAAATCCTCATTTACAATATTATGCACATTAATTTGAGGTGCTCCAAAATAGCGGGCAGATTCTTTGAAAATATACGGAAACTCAGTTTTTACAGCTTCCATTACACGTTCAATTCCATAAATATCAATGCGTTTGTTTAAAACATAATTAAAAGCTCTTACATCATCTAATCCGGCAATATGATCGCGGTGTTCGTGAGTAAAAATGACTGCATCGAGATTAATTACGTTTTCTCTAATCATCTGTATTCTGAAATCAGGACCGCAATCGACAACAATTGAAGTTTCACCGACTTGAATCAACACAGATGCTCTAAATCTTTTGTCTTTTTTGTCGGTTGATGTGCAAACCGGACAATCGCATGCAATTACAGGAACCCCAATTGAAGTAGCCGTACCCAAAAAAGTAACTTTTATTTTTTCATTCATACAAATGCATTATTTATTATAAAATATCAATTAAAAAATCAATTCATCAATCATCTGTTTATCAAAGTTCAATTGCTTCTTCATATCATCCTGATTGTTAAAACTTTTTACTTCTCTAATTCGTTTATGAAAGAAAATAGTTGCTGTTTTCCCTACAAGATGTTCTTCAAAATCAAACACATGCATATCAATACAAGTATTAGGATGATTTGGTTGAAAGCGAGTTTTTGAATTTCTGATATTTAGCATTCCCCTGAAATACATCTCATTACAACTAATACTAACGGCATAAACACCTTCAGGAGGAACAAGCTTAATGTCTTCGTCAATAAAAACACTCATGGTTGGCAATCCCAGATTTTTGCAAATTTCACTTCCTTGAGTTAATTCGCCAATAATAATATATTGATGATCGAGATAAGCATTTGCTCTCTGAATATCGCCATCAAGCAAAGCTTTTCGTATTTTTGTAGAGCTAACAGACTCATTTTGAATATCCTGTTCCGGTATTTCTTCTACCTCAAAACCACATTCGCCAGCCAAATTGTGTAGCTGATTGTAATTACCCTCTTTATTATGTCCAAAAAAATGATTAAAACCTACAATAATCTTTTTTGCCTGTACTTTGTCAATCAAAATGTTTTTTACAAAATCCATAGAGGAAGTTTGTGCAAATTCTTTAGTAAAATTGATAATCACCAAATTATCGAGACCAGCTTTACGAAGAAGTTCAATTTTTTCGCGTTGCGAATTAATCAGCACCAAATCTTTGCCTTCGCTTTCGGGATACAAAACCCTGCGTGGATGTGGATGAAAAGTAATAAGTACAGATTCTCCATTTATCATTTTGGCAAGATTTCGTAAACGATTGATAATTACCTTATGTCCTACATGCACACCATCAAAAGAACCAGTTGTAACCACACCATTTTTAATGCCTTTAATATCTTCAATATTTCTGAATATTTTCATTAAAACAACTCTAAAGTTTATAAATTACAAACAATTAACTTTGTTTAGAATTCGTTTTTCTTCACAAAATATGCCACTTTCTCTAAAGATGTTATCATATCATATTCTTCCAAAAAAACATGAGATGAAACATTTACTGGAGAGGGCGTAAAATTAAGAATCCCTTTAACACCTGCTATTACAAGATTTTCGGCTACTTTTGCAGCTTCAGCAGCAGGCACAGTAATAACACCAATCGAAATATTTTCGCGTTTAATAATTTCGGCTAGTTGATCGTAATGATAACAATGAACACCGGCATAAACCCGATCAATTTTTTCTATATTTGTATCAAAAGCAGCAACTATTGATAATTTAGTACGTTTTCCCTTCAGATAACTTATTATTGCTCGTCCAAGATTTCCGGCACCTACAACCGCAACTTTTTGACCGTCTTCACTATCGATAATGTCGCCGATTAAATCTATAAGTTCTTGAACATCATAACCTTTTCGTAAGGTTCCAGAATAGCCAATAAGCATAATATCGCGACGAACCTGAACCGGCGTGATGTGTAATAGGTTGGCTATTTCGTGTGAAAAAATATGAGTTTTGCCTTGCAATGCACATAATAGTAAATTACGACGATACTGACTCAGTCTTTCAACCGTTTTATCGGGTAACTTTTTGTTTTCTTTTGTTTTTTTTACCATTTGATTTATTATTTATTGATTAAGAGGTAAAGTTACCGTAAATGTTGTACCTTTATCTGGCACACTGGTTACTGTTATATCGCCTTCGTAAGTATCTACTATTTTTTTTACAATAGATAATCCTAAGCCACTACCTGCAATATTTTTTGTTTTCTGATTTTTAATTCTTACAAATTCATTAAAAAGCTTTGACATATCATCTTCTGACATACCAATTCCGCTATCACTAACTGTAATAACTACAAAATTATCTTTGGGTCTAATTGAAACATCTACTCTTCCATCTTTTCTGTTATATTTAATTGCATTTGAAATAAGATTATTAAACACAATTTCCAATTCGCGTGCATCAGCATTTATGATTACTTTTTGATGATTATTAAGATAAATAAAAACATCATTCTGAATTGCAAATGGTTTCATCGAATCAAGCGAAAGCTGTGCAACATCAATAATATTCAGTTCTTTAACATCCCGATTTGTTGAACCTGATTCAATTTTGGTTAAATCCAACAAATCCATTATCAATGATCGCATTCCTTTTACTCTGTCGAGCGAGCGTTCAACAATTTGCTTGTAATCTTCCACATTGTCACCAAATTGCTTATCTTCTATCATATTAAGATAACCTTCGATAGCATTGAGTGGAGCTTTTAATTCATGCGACAATACCGACAAAAACTGAAATCGGATTTGCTTACCGGCCGTATTCAGCTTCTTGGTCATGCGGCGGAAATACACTTGTTTGGTAATGGTTTCGATAGACGAACGCAGCTCCTGAGGTGTAAATGGTTTGGGAATAAAGTCGAAAGCACCATTTTTGGTAGCTTTTACTGCTACTTCAAGCGAAGCATAAGATGTAATCATCACAACTAAAATATCGAGATGATTTTTGCTTACATATTCCAAAACCTCAATACCCTGAATACCCGGCAATTTATTATCGAGGAGCATAATATCAGGCAGGCTTTGATTTACCATTTCAATTGCATCTTCACCTGTAGGTGCTTCTATAATCTCAAATTTACAAGCTTCATCCATAAAAGGATATGAAACAGTAAAATCGCGAAGTACGCGTGAAACACCAGAACGTATTCCGGGTTCATCGTCAACAACCATTATCTTAATGATTTCCATAACTAAATCTTAAGTAGTTTATTAATTTCTCTTTGTAACTGATCAGCACGAATTCCTTTATCCATATACAAGTCAGCTTTTATCCATTTGCGTTCTTCTTCAGAGTGAACATCAAAACTCATCCCTGTTTCGGCAGTTACAGCTGTGGCAATAATAATAGGAATATCTGGATATCTGCGTTTCATTTTATAACTCAAAATAAAACCACTGTCTTCGTTTTCCATCATCAAATCAAATATTGCCAAATCAGGTTTAAAAGTTTCCAAAACATGCTCGGCTTCATATTGACCTTCTGCTGTAATTACTTCAAAACCCAATTTTTCAACTTTCATTTTCATCTGGAATAAATAATCCATGTCGTCATCAACTATCAATACTTTTTTCATATTTTTAATATTAAATAAACAATTAACTATTTTATTGATTATTACTTGTTTTACAATTTCAATTTATTCGGTTTTATACCTTGGTAATGTTATTTTGAATGTAGTACCTGTTTTGCCTTTGTCGGGATTATCGTTTGATGTAACATCAATCCTGCCTTTATGCATTTTGATTATTCCATAAATAATGGGCAAACCTAATCCTGTACCTTTACCTATACCTTTGGTAGTAAAAAATGGTGTAAATATTTTTTCCATATTTTCTGCAGCAATACCTGTTCCCGAATCGGCTATACTGATGATGATTTCATCCTCTTTATCGCTCAGATTTACATTAAGATCGCCTCCCTTTGGCATGGCTTCTATGGCATTTTTAAACAAATTGGTAACCACTTGTATTAACTGGTCACTATCTACCATTGCCATATTGTTTTTAAGATTTGAAATCAGATTTATTTGAACATTTGCCGGACATATTACAGATTGTTTACTCCGTTCGAAGAGTTTAAAAATATCTATTTCGGAATAATTTAACTGATTTTTGCGGGCAAAATTTAATAAGCCTGAAACAATTTTTTTGCAACGATCGGTTTGTTCAACTATTAGTTCTAAATCTTGTTTTACAGGATCATCAGGTTTGCATTCGTCTTTCAGAATATTGCTGTACATGGTAATAATTCCAAGTGGATTATTGAGTTCGTGAGCAATACCAGCAGAAAGTTGCCCCATATGAGCCAATTTTTCTGATTGTTTGAGAGCTAATTGAGCAGATGCCAATTTTTCGTTTGAAATTGCCAAATCGCAAATATACTTATGAAGTTTTTCGATGGCATAAGGCAAACACATTTCTTCTTCAGCCAATCCTTTGATAATGGCAATGGCATGTTCGTCGCATGAATCGTAACCACAAGCACCACAGTTTAAGTGATCTTTTTCGCTAAATTTTCCCAAAGTTTTTAAAACCTCATTAATCTCTGACCAACCTGGGTCGGGTATGCGCCTATCAGCAGCTAAAAATCCTTGTGTTAAATCAATATCTTTATAAGTTTCTATTTCTTTTTGCCATTCGATATTATTGATGGCTTTAAGTTTTTCTTTTACATATTTGCTAACCATGGTACGACGAGCAAATCTTTTGCCATTGCGTGAAGTTCCGGGTCCCATTATACAACCTTCGCAACAAAGCAGTTCGAGATTGTTGGAACGGATTAAACCATTTTCAAATTCTTTGATGGCTTCTCGGAAATCTACACGACCATCGGCAACTATTACATTGCCTTCGTAAATATTTTCGGGCACATCTGTAGTTTGTAGCAATCCGCGACTAATAGGAAAAATAGCTCCTTTGCCGGCATGCGGAGGATCGAAATCGGAAGGCTTGGCATCTTTGTATGAGATATTGGCTGCGATAAACATTTCTCGCAATTCTCTGAAAGTAAGCACTTCGTCAACTTCTAAAGATTCAGCTTTTTTGGCAATACACGGGCCTATAAAAACCACTTTAATATCTTCACCATATTTCATTTTAACCACCCTCGTCATGGCTACCATTGGCGAGGCTATGGGCGCAAGATATGGAACCAAATCGGGGCTGTAATGTTCTACATAAAATACAATAGCAGGACAATCGGACGAAATAAAACCTTCGTCTTTGGGATGTGTGAGTATATGGGCATATTTGCGTGCAACCAAATCGGCACCAAACGAAACTTCAGAAACATAATCAAATCCCAATTGACGTATCATGCCAACCAGGGTTTTGTAATCTTTTATTTCATCGAATTCAGCGGGAAAACTGGGTGCAATAATGGCAATGGTTTTCTTATCAGACTTCAGCAATTCAAAAACCTGATCAGTAGCTTTCAGAAAAACTTTGGCTTCCTGTATGCATACTTTTACACAGTTGCCACATCCAATGCAACGCTTATCAATTACCTCAGCTTGTCCGTTTACAATCTTTATTGCCTTTACCGGACACTCGCGAACACAAGTATAACATACTCTGCATTTGTCTTTTATTGTAAAAACCAATTGTTGTTTATGTGCTGGCATAGTTTACTAAATGATTAATTGATTAAATGAATAATTGATTTGTTGAAAATACCATTTCTTTTCGCTGAGCCAAATTTGTAATTTGGCTCTGAACTTTTAATAATTTGCAATTATTAAAGCTTTTATCTATTATTCCTGATATGCTTTCTATTTCCATTTTCCTTATTATTATTGAATTTCAAATTCAAATCATTCCAAGCTGAATTACAAATTCAGCTTAGCAGCTCACATTTTAGGTTTCCTAATTTTGATTTGCGCTGAGCCAAATTTGTAATTTGGCTCTGAACTTTTAATAATTTGTAATTATTAAATCTCTTAACTATTATTCCTGATATGCTTTCTATTTCCATTTTCCTTATTATTATTGAATTTCA
>CAZWRD010000033.1:21136-26539 GCA_964636105.1 uncultured Bacteroides sp. | reverse complement strand
CAAAACAGTCCGTAGGACTGAATTCTCATAACCCCCAATAATATTGGGGGTTATGCATATTAAACTCTTCGGGTTAATCTTAAATTTACTCATAAATTTCCACAAAAACACAAAACAGAACCTTGTTTTGTTAATAGAAAGTTGCAGGTTTTTGTTTTCATTTAATTGTTTTATAAAAATTCGTGCAATTAGCGTAATTCGTGTAATTCGTGGACAATAAAAATTTATTTGCGGAAATAAGGTAATACTTATTTCCTTTCTACGTTATGACTTGAATATTATACTTTTTTCAATTTCAGATATTATTTTTTTTTGTAAATTTGCCGTTTTACTATAAATATTACACAATGATAGATTTTATCCTTTGGGTTATACTTATTTACTTTGCTTTCAGATTATTTGGCAAATATCTGTTACCATTGATAGTTAAGTATTATTTAAAACGATTTCAAAAAAAATTTTATCAGCAGAATCCACATATCAATCCCGATAGAAAAGAAGGAGAAACCAATGTGGATTATGCTCCGGCAAAGAAAACAAATCGTAAAACCAATGCAGATGGCATTGGCGAATATATTGATTTTGAAGAATTAGAAACCAAATAATAGACATTTTAAACAAAAATATATGAAGAATATTGATTTCAAAAAACTGCTCCCCTATCTGGCAGCAATTGTAATATTTCTGATAGTTACGCTTGCTTACCTTAGCCCAATAATGGAGGGCAAAAGCCTCAGACAAAGCGATACCATGAGTTGGACTGGTGCTGCAAAAGAGATTCTCGATTTCCGAAAAGCCAATCCGGGTGAAGAACCGCTTTGGACTAATTCGATGTTTGGAGGTATGCCTGCTTATATGATAAGCTTACTTACTCCATCAAACAATATTATTTCGTTTTTTGAAAGGGCAATGGGCTTATTTTCATTACCATCACCAGCCAATATGATTTTCTTATATTTTATAGGATTTTTTATATTGCTTTGTGTATTAAGAATTAATCCGTGGCTAAGTATCATTGGGGCACTTGCCTTTGGCTTTTCCACTTATTTCTTTATTATTTTGGAGGCAGGACATAATACCAAAGCATTGGCAATTGGATATATGGCTCCGGTTTTTGCTGGAATTATTTTGGCAATGCGAGGAAAATATCTTTGGGGTGCTATTTTAACCGCCTTGTTTTTAGCTTTGGAAATTAAAATGAATCATATTCAGATGACTTATTACTTAATGATTTTAGTTATCATTTATGTAATTGCCGAATTGATTCAGAAAATAAAAGATAAGCAAATCTTAAACTTTGTAAAAGCAAGTGTTGCTCTATTATTTGCTGCCATTCTAGCAGTTTCTATAAATGTTACCAATCTATGGACAAGTTACGAATATTCAAAAGAAACCATACGTGGTAAATCTGAATTGAGTTTCAATCCTGAAATTAAAACCAAAGGACTGGATATGGACTATGCAACTCAATGGAGTTATGGAATTGATGAAACTTTCACTTTGTTAATTCCTGATTTTAAGGGTGGTTCATCAAGTGGCAAATTGGGCGAAAGTTCAGAAACATATTCAGTATTAAAACAAAACGGAGTACCTAATATAAAAGAAATTACCGCTCAGATGCCATTATATTGGGGAACTCAGCCTTTTACCTCGGGACCTGTTTATGCAGGTGCAATCTTTATTTTCCTTTTTGTTTTGGGTATATTTATTGTAAAAGGTCCTATGAAATGGACTTTATTAGCAGCAACCTTATTATCAATTGCTTTGGCTTGGGGCAAAAACTTTATGCCACTTACCCAGTTGTTTTTCGATTATTTTCCGATGTACGCAAAATTCAGAGCAGTAGCTTCTATATTGGTAGTTGCCGAATTGTGTATTCCATTGTTAGGTATTTTGGCATTAAACAAGATATTTACCAATCAGGTTGATAAGGCAGAAATACTGAAATGGGGTAAAATATCATTATACATTACGGGTGGTTTAAGTTTGCTTTTTGCTATTGGAGGTTCTTCTATGTTCGATTTCAGAAGTGCAAATGATGCACAGTTGCCTTATCCAGAATGGTTGATGAATGCAATTGTAGCCGACCGTCAATCAATTTTCACAATGGATGCATGGCGTTCGTTTGCTTTTATTGCATTAGCAGCAGGATTGATTTGGTTATTTATTGAAAAGAAAATAAATAGCAGTATAGCAATTATATCACTCTTATTATTAGTATTAGTTGATATGTGGCCCGTTAATAAAAGATATTTCGACAACAGCAATTTTACATCAAAACGCAATGTAGAAACGCCATTTCAAGCATCACAAGAAGACTTAATGATATTAGAAGATAAAGATCCTAATTATAGGGTTTTCAATGTAACAAACAATCCGTTTAATGATGCCCAGACTTCGTATTTTCACAAATCTGTTGGTGGCTATCACGGTGCAAAACTTCGTCGTTATCAAGATTTAATTGAACATCAGATTAGCAAAAACAATATGAAAGTGCTAAATATGCTTAACACTAAATATTTTATTGCTCCCGATGCCAACAAACAACCTCAGGTACAACGCAATGTAGCAGCTTTGGGAAATGTATGGTTTGTTGATAATTACAAATTGGTTGAAAATCCAGATTCAGAAATCACTGCATTATCATCATTTGAGCCTGCAACAACTGCTATTGTTGACAAAAGATTTGGCGATTATGTAAAAGATTTTAAAACAGGCAGAGATTCATTATCTGTAATCAAACTTAGCAGCTACAAACCAAATCACTTGATATATGAAGCTGATGCTAAGAAAGATGAATTTGCTGTATTTTCCGAAATTTATTACGATAAAGGATGGAATGCTTATCTGGATGGAAAAGAAATGCCTTATATTCGTGTAAACTATGTACTTCGCGCTATGAAAATTCCTCAGGGAAATCATAAAATTGAATTTAAATTTGAACCGAAATCATATTTTACAGGTGAAAAAATTGGTTTTGCAAGTTCGCTGATATTGCTAATTATGATATTGGGAATGGCCGGAAAAGAAATTTTTGCTTTTGTAAAAAGTGCTAAAGTAAAATCTGATGATAATATTCAAAACATTGAAAAAAAAGCTGTTAAAAAATAAATTTCAATAATTGACAAAGTCTCAAAAGTAAAGTTTTTTTTTGCTTTTGAGGCTTTTTTATTTAATAATAACAATGAAAAAAGTATTGATTATCACCTATTACTGGCCACCCAGCGGAGGTGCCGGTGTGCAACGTATGCTTAAGTTTGTGAAATATCTTACTGATTTCGGTATTGAACCTATTGTAATTACAGTTGATGAAAATAAAGCTTCCTATCAGTTAACCGACAAAAGTTTACTGAAAGATATCCCTGAAAATATTAGAATTATTAAAACAAATACTTTCGAACCTTTTGAATTTTATAAAATATTTGGTAGAAAAAAAGAAATTCCGCATTCGGGCTTTGCCAACGAGAGCAATCCGAGCTTTGTACAGAAAGCAATGCGGTTTATTAGAGGTAATTTTTTTATACCTGATGCACGCAAAGGATGGAATAAATATGCTTACAAAGCTGCATTAGAAGTATTAAAAACCGAAAATATTGATGCGATTATAACTTCGAGCCCTCCACATTCAACTCAGGTATTAGGACTTAAACTAAAAAAATTAAGTTCGTTGCCATGGATTGCCGATTTCCGCGACCCATGGACTGATATTTATTATTACAAACAAATGTTGCATACCCCAATTGCAAAAAAAATTGATGCCAATTACGAAAAAGAAGTTCTGGAAAATTCAGATGCAATTTTGGTAGTAAGTCAAGATATTAAAAGAATATTTGCTGCCAAAACTAGTACAGATATTTCTAATAAAATTCATGTGATTCCGAATGGATTTGATGAAGAAGATTTTGGAATTGAGGCTGATGAAAACCCAAATGAATTCAGTATTACTTATACAGGTACTTTTGCCGATATTTATGTGATTGATGCATTCTTAGAAGCCTTTAAAAAGATTTCGGAAACACATAAAGATATAAATCTGAAAGTAAATTTTATTGGAAAAGTAAGTGGCAATCTTAGCCAAAAAGTGGAACATCAAAGTTTGAGTAAGTATTTTAGTTTTACACCATATATACCACATAATCAATCAGTAAAAGCATTACTTAGCAGCACAATCCTGTTGATGGTAATACCTAAAATGGAGAAAAACGAAGGCATACTTACAGGAAAATTATTTGAATATCTGGGTTCGGAAAAACCAATTCTTTGTATAGGACCTACCAATGGCGATGCAGCTCAGATAATAGCAGACTGCAAAGCAGGTAAAACTTTTGATTATAATGATACCGTTGGTATTTATAATTATCTGAACACTTTGATAATAAGCTTCAAAGAAGGAAAATTGAATGAATACAAAAGCCTGAATGTAAATCAGTATTCTCGAAAAAAACTAACTCAAAAATTGGCAGAAATCATTAAAACAATTGCTGAATAAATTAGCAATTAATTAAACTTCAAAAAATTCAGGCTGATTATCATATTCAACTTTAGTAAATTAGTAATTATCTTTACGCAATTTAGCCATATTTTATAAACTAAAATGCTTAAACGCTTGTTTATAAATTAATCTTATCTTTAAAAATAATGAAACGAGCCATGAGAAAATATTCTCACACCGGAGAATGTTTATAAAATGGTAACCGCTTAGCGGTTTTGTAAAACAATAATATTTAACAATATAACAAATAATAAACAGATGAGAAGAATATTAATAATATCGATTTTCCTTTTTGCAACGCTTACAGTAATTTCACAAACTGCAAATATAAAATACAACAAAGCCATGGCAGATTCGATGGGTGCAGATGAGTTTGGAATGAAGAATTACATCTTAATTATTCTGAAAACTGGAACAAAGCAATTAAGCAACAAAGATTCGCTAAATATTTTATTTAAAGCACATATGGAAAATATAAACAAAATGGTAGAAAATAAAAAACTTATAATTGCAGGTCCTTTCGGGAAAAACGATAATTCATTCAGAGGATTGTTTGTTTTTGATGTAAAAACCAAAGAAGAAGCTCTTGAACTTCTAAAAAATGATCCAACTATCGAAATTGGAATTTTTATACCCGAAGTCTATAATTGGTATGGGTCTGCCGCATTGCCCGAATATCTAAAATATTGCGATATGATTACAAATAAAAAGTATTAATGCGTTTATTAAACCAATATTGTTGTTTACAAAAGAGAAATTTTGATTTAATCAGTTAGGCTGTAATAATTATAAATTAAGTAGTTGGATTATAAATAATAAGCTTATGTAATAAAATTTCCTTTATAGTAATAAAACATTCCCAAACCAATTATTATCAAAACAATACCTATATAAATCTCGGTTTTATCATC
>CAZWRD010000033.1:0-21036 GCA_964636105.1 uncultured Bacteroides sp. | reverse complement strand
CTTTAAAATCAGTAAAAAACTTCCTATTGATGTTCAACTCTTAATAAATCATTAATCGTTTTTACAGGATTAAAAGTAATAATAGGAACTTCTACAAAAACACTAATCCATTCAGCCATAGCACCATTCCAAAGACCAGGAAGTTCCTGAGCTTTTAAATTTCTGCCATCTTTAGATTTTGTAGAAATAAATCCAGTTGTAGGATCAATAAAGTTTTTTAAATCGAAAACTTCTCCTTTATAATTTCTAACAACACAAACCAAATCAACCGGATTAAAATGCGATGCCGACTTAAATACTTGCAACTGACCTGAATTTTCTAAATTAATTTGCGATGATTCAATAATTTGCAATGACACTTCTCCCCTATTGTTTCTCACCCAAAATGGTCCGCCACCAGGTTCTCCTTCATTTTTAACCATTCCACAAATTCTAATTGGGCGGTTTAATCTATTGAAAATATATTCAAATTTCTCATCTCTACTTAGTTGTTCAAAACTATCGCTCCATCTAATTTGAAGTTTTTGCTGTACAAATTCAATGATTTCTTCAAACTTACCATCATCCAACAATTTAGTTTCCAAAACTTTCAAATATTCAAAAGCTTTAAGCTGAAGGCTTATCAAATAACCGCCCAAAGCCTTTTTGTAAGCATAGGTTTGTTCTTTCAACTTATCAGGCACTACATTATCAATGTTTTTTATAAATATAATATCACCTTTTAAGTCATTCAAATTTTCAATTAAAGCACCATGTCCGCCAGGACGAAACAATATGCTAGTATCTTTCTCTCTAAAAACCTCATTATCAATTTCAACAGCAATTGTATCTGTTGATGGTTTTTGTATAGAATAGCTAATTTTGAAAACTACATTAAAATGCTTTTCATATTTTGTTTTTACTTCAGCAATATGTGCCAAAAATTTTTCGATATGCTCAGGCGAAATGGTAAAATGAATGATTACATTACCATTTGCATCCTTTGCATAATGTACACCTTCAACCAAATGTTCTTCTATCGAAGTTCGCGAATAATCAGGATAATGATGAAACTTAAGTAATCCTTTAGGAAGATTACCATAATTTAAGCCTTTCTCATCAAGCAAATATTCAATAATAATATGAAATAATTTTTGTTCAATACATTGATCAAGATTCAAATTATTTGCAGCCATTATTGCTTTTAAATCATCATAAAAAGCAAACTTTTTGATATCGGTAATAAACCTATATACAGAATTAAAGCCTTTATCACTTTCAAACCATGCAAAACCTTTTTCATCGGGTTGATATTTGTCTTTAAATTCGTACAAAGCTTTAAACATTCTGCTTGCGGCTCCTGATGCAGGAACAAATTTTACAACTTGACGATTTTTAGCCGTAAGTTCAAAAATTGTGATATAGTAATCAATATGTTCGTTGTCTAATATCACAATTCCATCTTTTGAAGTAGCTGGTTTTGTGAGGTTAACAAAAGGAAATCCTTTTTTAAAATTCTCTAATTGTTGCTCAATTGTTTCAACTTCTATTCCAATTTGCTGAAACTGCGATAGGTCTTTTTGTAAAAACATAATAAATGGATTTAGTCTTCAAATATATAAAAAATTCTAACAATAAACGTATATTTAGAAAAAAATATTTTTCTAAATATTTCAATTAACTCATTTTAAATATCTATCATTAAATTTAACCCAACTAAATCAATAAGTTCGACTATTGAAGTCTCTTTTTGATTAATTTGGGTTAAAAATGTTTTTTAAAAAGGAATATAGTGAGATACTTAAAATCCGCAAGGATTTTTATTAGTGTTTTATTAATAGAAAGTTGCAGGTTTTTGTTTTCATTTAATTGTTTTATAAAAATTCGTGTAATTCGTGTAATTCGTGGACAATCAAAATTTATTTGCGGATTTAAAGGAGATAAAAAAATTACTTATAAGTCAACTGTAAAAGCTAAGGCAAAAGCTTCTTTAAACTGAACTTTGGGGAGACTTGATATAACTTTTCCGTTTTGATCTTTTATGATATATTTGGTATCATTATCATAGATTAAAGTTGTATTTATTGCAGCATACATAAATTTATTGATTTTCATTTTAATCATAACTTCCCAATATACATCTATATATTCCGGTTTATTAAAATAATCGGAAAACAATTCCAATCTATTATTAAGTTCAACATTATCAATTATTTCTTTTTTAAAAGTAAACTTCATAAAAGAACCTACACCTGCTTTAAACTTTTTACCTTTTTCAACCCCATAAGCTCCGGCATCAGAAAGATAAGTATTGGTTACAAAAGTTGTTTTTCCTGTTAATACTGAAAAAATTAGATTGTAATACTTTTTTCTATATTCAAAACCAAATGAAGTTATTAATTGAGCTGGCGAAAAAAAATCAGATACAACTGTGGAATCATTTGGATATTTATAACCTTTTGTAAATTGACTTTTTAAATTTATCATTCCATTATAAAACCATCTTTCGGAAGCTTTATAAGAATAATTTGAAATAAACTCAAACTTATCATCTGTTTTAATTACTTTCCTTTCACCTTGTTGCATAATTCCAAATATTGCTTCAAAATTATTTTCCCATACAGCTTTTTGGTTTTTATATTTTAAATTTACTTTATAATTAGCTAAAGACGATAATGAGTTTTCCCCTCCTTGCGACCAATATTTATAAGAAGTTTGTCCAAAACTTAAAGATGCAATACTCTTAAATTTCCAATGCTTTACAGTGTCATTTTTCACTATACTATCCTTTAATATATCTGCATTGCAAAATTCACCAGACAACAATAATACTAAAAGGAAAATAAAACGATTATACATTTCTGTTTTTTTTACAAAATTAGTTGATTTCTGAAATTCTACAAAAAATTTGAAATTATTTCTTTTGTTTTTTTATTTGTGCAAATACGGGATAATGATCAGAATAGGGTAATTTATCAACAGCATAGTAAACTGCTTTAAATTTATTGTTTATCAATATATTATCTATTCTTATTGGGGGATAATTCCAAAAATAGGTATTTCCGATATTTGTAGCCGATGCCGAATAAGTATCATTTAAGTTTTTGATTAATTGCTGATAAGCATAAGATGCGGGAGTATCGTTAAAATCTCCGCATACAAAAATAGGGAAAGGTGATTTCTTGAAATGATTTACAAGAAAATCAACTTCTTTTGCCCTGTATTTAAATGCTTTACCAATTTTATAAATGGCTTTTTCATGAATTGAATCTGTTTTACTATTTAATCTAATAGAGCATAAATGTATATTATAAAGTCTTATTGTATCTGTATTAATCACTATATCAGAATATATCGCAAATAATTCTTTATCATTATTGGTCAGATAAGCATTTTTAATTATAGGATACTTAGAAAATGTTGCAATTGCATCCATTTTTTTATATTTATCCATTTTTTTATAATTCATAAAGAAATAGTATTTATAATTCATCGCTTTTAAAATACTATCATTAGTTAAAGTATCTCTTGCTTTTGCAGTAAAAAATTCTTGAAAACAAGCAATATCAATTTTTTTATCTTTAATAAATTGAATGGTATTATTTAGGTTTGATTTTAAATTACTATCTGGATGTTCTAATGAATAATTATGTGTATTATAACTAATTATGTTTATAGCATCAGCATTATTGATATTGGCTTTTGTGCTTAAATTAAAATGTCCCCAAATTAGGTTCCACCCCAAACAAATCAATACCAAATTATAAATCGAATATTTAAATTTAATAAAAAGCCAAATGAATACAAAAAGTAGATTAAATACAAAAATAACAATGTATGCAAGACCAAAATATCCGAGAAAAGTAAGTTTATAAGGGCTAATAAACCCTGAGGCGTAAGATAATAAAAGAGAAATAGATGTAAATAAATTTATAATAATCAACAATTTAATATAAATTGATTTTTTATTTCCTTTATTTTTCATTTATTCTCAAATTTGAAATTATAGGATAATGATCAGAGAAATCAATTTTTTTAATCTCAAAACTATTGGCAGAAAAAAAATCAGAAAATAAAATATAATCTATTCTGAATGATGGAAATTTGCCGTTATAAGTATTCCCAATGCCACTACCACATTCTAAAAAAGCATCTTTTAGGTTTTCTGAAACTTTATTATATGAATATGAAATTGGAGTATCGTTAAAATCGCCACAAAGTATTACAGGATAAGGAGATTTTTTAATATGATCAGACAAATTTCTTGCTTGAGATGCTCGTTTTATAAAAGCCCGTTTAAGTTTTGCAAAAATTTTTAAACTTCCCTTTTTTAATTTTTCCTGTTCTTTATTATTACTGAAATCAGAATAAAAATTTTCGTCCTCTTTACTTAGTTTAATTGATTCTAAATGAATATTATAAATTCTAATTGTATCTTTATTTTTGATTATATCTGAATAGATACATATGTTATCTGTTTTATTCTCAAATTCAATTTTTCCTCTGTTTATAATTGGATACTTAGAAAAAGTAGCAGCTCCGAAATAAAAGTAATTTGAATCGTTTTTTGAAGTAAATTCAGTGTGAACATTCTTAGCATCAATAAATTGAATAATGGTATCTGAAGTTTTAAAATGATGAGATTTGTTGTAGAAAAATTCTTGTAAGCAAACAATTTCTGCATTTTCCTCTTTTAAAAAG
This sequence comes from uncultured Bacteroides sp., assembly GCA_964636105.1. GTDB lineage: Bacteria > Bacteroidota > Bacteroidia > Bacteroidales > JACABE01 > JACABE01. The sequence goes on along the minus strand of CAZWRD010000033.1, from coordinate 16,356 downwards.
TCAAATATTTTATTTCTGTCGTCATAGCTATTTTTATCCCTCCATTTATACTTAAAAACATCAAATAGTCTAACATTATAACTTAATACTTTAAACTGATTTTCAGTGCTTTGTTTTGAATTAGGAAATGGTTTTATGGTTTTGTTAAAACTAGAAAAACCGATTAGAATTGCAATTAATGACAACAAAAAATATTTATTTAATTTAATAATCCAAAAGATTAAAAACAGGATATTTACAAGCAAAAAATAAGGATAAGATATTCCTAAAAATGCAAAAAACCAAAATTTATCAGGACTTATATAAATTGAAACATACGAAAGTAAAAGCAACAGAACAGCAATATTATTAAAAATAAATATAATATTTAAAGAAACTGATTTTTTTTGTTTGCTTTTCATATGTTATTGTATTATTTTGAATTACGAATAATCAAATTAATTGTTTGACGATCTGAATAAGAAATCCTTTTCTTCTTTAGTCAATTTATCATAGCCAGATTTTGAAATTTTATCTAATATAAAATCTATCTTTTTTTGTTTTTCAGACTTCATTTCATTATAATCTTCGTCAGAAATAGGACGCTTTTCATTTTTTGAAAATTTCAGTTTTCTTTCTTTTCTGAAAGGATTTTTAAATTTTAAATTAGGTAATCTAAAAAAATTTCTTTTCAAATTAACACCAAAAATAAATCCATAAAATGCGCCTCCTAAATGAGCAATATGACCTCCGGGGTTTCCTTTTTCAATACTAAGTAAATCTATTAAAACCAATACAATCGCAATATATTTTAATTTAACATTTCCCAGAAAAACAAGTTGAACATTGGTTTCAGGAGTAAACGTAGAAACTGCAATTAATATTGCCAAAACGGATGCCGAAGCACCTAATGCATATGAATGATTTACAAGCATTTGAAATGCAGGAAATGTATTAAAAGCTAAAATATAAAAAATGGCTCCAAAAATACCTCCCCAAATATATGTTTTTATAATTTTTCTTTCACCTATATACTGAACAAATAAGATGCCTCCAAAATATAACATTAACATATTAAGCAAAATATGAAAAAAATCTTTGTGAAGGAACATATATGTAAAAATAGTCCATGGTTTAACTACCAAATTATTAAAACCAGAAGGAACAGCTAACCAATTAATTAAATCATTTGAAAATGATGATTCGAACAAAGCAGAAAACAAACTTATTATTGCAATTGGCAACCATATTAAAATATTGATTTTAAATAGATTAACCAGACTATTTTTTTGTTTAAAAAATAACTTTAGTTGGTCTAAAGGTGATACATTCATTATTTAAAATAATTATGATTATTACTATTTTTCTTCCACATTAGTATTAATATAAATCCGAAAAGCATGCCACCTAAATGAGCAAAATGTGCAATATTGCCTTGTGTATTTGTAACACCAAAAATTAATTCAGCTATACCATAAAGTATAACAAACCACTTAGCTTTAATTGGAAATAAAAAATACAAATATATTTCATGATTTGGAAACATCATTCCAAATGCAAGCAAAATGCCAAATACTCCTCCTGAAGCACCAACAGTAACTGCGTTTAAAGCCTCATTAAAATCGCCAATATTGGGATCGGAATAATTCAGATTTTGCTTTACCAATTGCAATCCATTTTCATAAACCATTTGGATATCAGCAGGGCTAATCAATGATTTATAATGTAAATAACTAATATAGTATACTATCGTTTGAATAATTGCAGCGCCTATGCCTGTTGCCAAATAATAAAACAAGAACTTTTTACTTCCCCATAAATTCTCAAGCGCATAACCAAACATCCATAAGGCAAACATATTGAAAAAAATATGATTTAAATCCCCATGCATAAACATATAAGTTAGATATTGCCATGGTTTAAAAAGTTCTGATTCAAAAAAATGCAATCCAAAATAATCAACCAGATTAATATGATAAACACTGTCGAAAGTCATTGTTGCCAAAAAAAACAGACCATTAATTATCAGTAAGTTTTTAACAACCGGAGGCAAAAAATTAAATCCTCTAGGTCTAAATTGTTCTATACTCATTTTTTTATTTAAATTTTTCGGTTAATTCTTCTATTGTTAGTGTATATAATATTTTTTTTCCGTATGGAGATTGATAAGGTAATTTACAAGCGAAAAGTCTATCTATAAGGCTTTGAATTTCTTCTTTTTCAAGCTTTTTGCCATATTTAATCGCCATATTTCTCGACATAGAAAGGGCAATATTTATTTTATTTTCAATTTTTAAATCAATAAGATTTTTCTTATAATTTTCAAGCATCCCTTCAATTAAATGTTGTGGATTTTCATCAAGCCAATCTGCAGGACAACCATTTACTATAAAAGTGTTATTTCCAAAATCATTAATATCAAATCCTAAATAATACAAATCAGGCTTCAATTCTTTTAACAACTCAGCATCATTATGATTAAAAACAATGGTTTGAGGGAAAAGTTGCTGTTGCGAATAACTTGTTTTACTTGTAATAGATTCCGAAAATTGTTCAAATAAAATTCGTTCAGAAGCACGTTGTTGGTCAATAACCAATAAGCCTGATTTTATACTGGTAACTATAAATTTATTTTGCAATTGAAAAAATGAAATCGATTCAACATTTTCATTTTCAGTCTTTTTTATTTCAATTTCTCCTTGCTTTTCTACTATTTTATTGTGTAATAATACCTGATTTTTTGATTCTTCATAAATTTTCTCCCAATTATGTTGATTGCTAATCTCACGTTCGGTTTGAGGTTTAGATTGATAACTAAAGGTGTTTTTTTTATCAAAAGGATTAAATTCAGGATTTATTTTTATAGTAGGTGGTTTAAAATCATAAGATTGAGGTGGTGGATTTAAAGTAAAACTTTGCTCAACTTCAAAATCTAAAGTTGGAGACAAATTAAACTTACCAATACTTTGTTTTACAACCGACCTCAATAAAGCATATATTGTTTTTTCATCAAGAAACTTAATTTCAGTTTTCGTTGGATGAATATTAATATCAATTTCCTTTGGATCTATATCAAAATTAATAAAATAAGTAGGAAATGATTTTTCAGGCAATAATTCCTGAAAAGCGTTTTCTATTGCATGATAAAAATAAGGATGTTTAAAAAAACGATTATTGACAAAAAAATATTGTTCGCCTCTGGTTTTTCTTGCAAATTCGGGTTTCCCAATAAAACCGCTAAACTTAATTATGTTCGTTTCCTGATTTACAGGTATTAGTTTTTCATTATAAGTTTTTCCTAAAATATTAACAATGCGTTGTTTTTGGTTTGATTTATCTAATTGATAAATCAGTTTATTATTGTGATGAAAAACAAATGAAATTTGTGGGTTTATTATTGCAATTCTGGTAAACTCTTCACAAATATGATTAAACTCTTGAATATCTGACTTAAGAAAGTTTCTTCTAGCAGGCACATTAAAAAACAAATTCTTTACTGCAATTGAGGTTCCGTTTGAAAACTGACAAACTTCCTGACTTTTAAATTCACTTCCTTCAATGATTACTTGTGTCCCCAGTGCTTGATCAAATAACTTAGTTTTTAATTCAACGTGAGCAATAGCAGCAATTGAAGCTAATGCTTCGCCCCGGAATCCCATAGTTTTAAGTGAATAAAGGTCGTTTGCATTCTGAATTTTCGAAGTAGCATGACGTTCAAAAGCCAAACGAGCATCCGTATCAGACATACCTTTACCATTATCAATTATTTGAATCAAAGTTTTTCCAGCATCTTTTATAATTAACTGAATACTAGTAGCTCCCGCATCAATTGCGTTTTCTAATAATTCTTTAACTGCAGAAGCTGGTCTTTGAACAACTTCTCCAGCGGCTATCTGATTAGCAACTGAATCGGGAAGTAAATGGATAATATCTGGCATTGGGTTTATATAAAGATAAAATACAAAAGCATTAATGCAATTATAAGATAAATCAATAGATTACGTCGATTTATAAAACCTAAAGGTTGTTTTGCTCTGTTTCTACGTATTGCCCATTTGTCATTCATTTCAGCTTTCATTCTTGTTCTATAATCAGACTGATCCACTGTTTTTTTCTTAGACTCTTCGTTTTCAGGATCTTTTTTAGGATCATAATACATTGGTTTATATTCAAATGGCTTGGCTTTCTGAAGCTTAAAAAATGATAATCTCATAAAAGAAAATTTTTTACAAAATTAACTAAAATCACGAATATTTCAAAGTTGTTTATAAATAAAAGGGCTGACAATTGCCAGCCCTTTCTTTTAAAATATCTTTATATTATGCTTTTGCAAAAATTGGAAAACGTTGTTTTACAATATAAAAAGCACCGAAAAACAATAAGTTATATGCCAAAGTTCCAATTAATTCATTTCTAAAAAATGGTAAAGCCATTTCATAACATAAAGCTAATCCTTTGGCATCCATTGTATATGCATACACAGGACTCATCCAAACTGCAAAATTTGTAAGTAAGAAAAATATTAAGGATGATGCTAATGATGCTGTAATTGTTGAGGTAAAATTTGTTCTTTTTCTCAAAATAAAACCAATGCCAACAGTTAAAGCAAAACTTAAATATATAGCAAACATTTCTGGATAAAATCCGATAAATAAATCACTTATAAATAATGCAATAAATGGAATAATAAATGCAAATGATTTGCGACTTATATAAGTTCCTCCAAATAAAGCAATTGCTGCAATGGGTGTTACATTTGGTAAATGAGGTAATAAACGTGAAATTGCAGCTACAAAAATCACTGATGCTACAAAAATAAATCTAGGTGTAAATACTTTGTTCATATGTTTTATTAAGTTTATTTGCGGAAACAAAATTATTAAAATCATTTGAAATAAATAGTATAATTTTACAAAAAAAAATAAAAACATTATCTAATGACATTGAATGTTATTAAAAACCTAGTAATTATTTTTATACTTGTTTGTATATCAGCTTCATGTACTGATATTAATAAAGTTTATAATAAAAAGTTTAATTTCTATTCTTTTTATCAAGACATGACAATTATTGAAAATTCAGGCTTATTAAGAACTGAGGATGCACATTTATTAAAATCATTTATTGATAGAAAAATACTAAAAGATAGCGTTCTGTGGCTTAAAACAAAATCATATAAAGATCTTTTTTTTATTGCAATTGAAAATGCAAAAAATGGAAATTCAGCCACAGTTTTTGATTTGTCATGGAAAACCAATAATTCCATACATATTGCTATGTCATCATTTGATTCAGACAAAGGAGATGTCATATTAAAAATTAATAATAATTCTAATAATCAGATAAAGTATTTCAGAGCTTTATTAAAGTTTGAAACCACTTTTAGAGAGAAAATAGGTCAAATTGACCTTATTTTTAATGATACTTTGCCTTTAAACTCGTCTCAAATATTGAAGTATAATGACATTGTAGTTTATAAATTTAAAGACCTGAATATGAGCGAAATTATTTTGATTCCCATTATTCGTAAAGTTGTTTTTACAGATTCAACAGAATATGTAAATCCTTTAAGCTCATATTTTTATTAATCATTCATAATCAGTTTATGTATAAATTTATAAAATCGAATATAATAAGTTGTATATTTTTTACCCCGATTTTTTTATTGCCATTTTTACAATCAAAAGATTTGTTAGATAGCAGTTTACATATAAGGTTTTTAGGTTTAAATCTCTTTTTATTGATTTTTGCTACTATTGCAATATTTAGGTTTAAATTTATTCAATTCGGATTGTTTGCAAAGATTTATTCAATTTATTTACTTTATCTATTATTTAATATCTTCTTTTTTGGCTTTACTTCTGATGCCATTTTTCAATTCTTCATGAGTTTTTGTTTTGGTTCGATAGTTTTTATATATCAACTTTTCTTCAAAAACAATAAAATTGAAATAAAAACATTTACAAATATCTTTTCAATACTCACTTTCTTTATTGTTCTTTATTCATTTTACAACTATTTCCAAATATTAACTCATATAGGAATATCACATCAAAGCATTTATGAAATAAAAGCAAGTTTTTCGCATAAAAATATATTATCGGAAGTTTTATTTTTATTATTTCCTTTTTCACTTTATGGATTATTTTGTTCAACTTCTAAACTTTTTAAAATAATTGGAATTATAAATAGTATTGGAATTATTTTCTTAATAATTGTGCTTATAACACGAGCTGTTTGGCTTTCATTTTTTTTGGGATTAATAATTACAACTGTTTCGTTTTTAATCATTTCAAAAAAAGAAATAAAGATAAATCTTTTAAAGAAAAAAATCACATATTTTTATATTGTTTCAGGATTTTTTCTTGTATTTACGTCTTTATTTATTTATTCTCAATTAGATAACTTTGAAACTATTAAAAAATCAACTTTAAAAATATTTTCAACTTATGATTCTTCTATGCATCGAATAGAATTATGGAAAAGAAGTTATCAGGTTTTTAAAGAAAGCCCAATTATTGGTAAAGGTCTGTCTAATTGGAGAATAGAGGTATTAAAGTATGGTAATAAAAATTTACAATCTCAGGATAATATAACTTTTTATCAACGTCCACATAATGATTACTTGTGGATTTTGGCTGAACAGGGTATTATTGGTATGCTTTTATATCTAACACTTATATTTCTCATTTTTTATTATTTAATAAAACTAATAAATAAATCAATTCTTACTCATGACATAATTTTCTATTGGTTAATGTTTTATTTATTAATAGGTTATCTTATTTTTTCATTTTTTAGTTTTCCGAAAGAAAGAGTTGAACACAATTTGTTTATTGGGATTATATTCGGCTTTATCATATACAAATACAATGAATTAATAATTATTCCGACAAAAAAAACATCGAAACTTTTATTAAACAAATTAGGTATATTGGTTTTGATTATTATTTTAACGTTTTCAAATATATTTGCTTACAAAAGATATATATCAGAAATGCACTTAAAAAAAGCTTTTGAAGCAAGAAGTAAATCTGATTGGAATCTTGTAATAAAAGAAATTGAAAAAGCAGAATCTTATGCTTATCAAATAGATCCATTTTCGACTCCCTTAAAATGGTATTCGGGTGAGGCTTATTATAATCTATCGGAGTACGACAAAGCTTTCTCAAACTTTTCTGATTCGTACAAATTAAATCCTTTTCATATTCACGTGCTTAATAATCTTGCAACTTGTTATGAATTAAAAGGAAATCATAATTTGGCAATTGATTTTTATAAACGTTCTCTAAAAATTGCGCCACAATTCGAAGACGCTTTATTAAATATTACTGCTATATATTATAATTTAAATTTCAATGATAGTGCATACGTATATATTTCGATGATTGATACCAATTCTTTAAATCCAAAATATAAAACATTTTTAAATACTGTACTTTCAAAAAGAATTGACACCATACTGCAAAATAATGATAATAAATTAATTACAGAAGTCATTGAAAATATTAAGGCAAATAAAGAATGGATTTTTAATATTTTTGTAAAATCTAAAACAAATTGTATTATCTTTGACAAACAATTGTTAAAAGATTGTTTATATGTTTTATACAACAATCAATCAAAAATTGATTCGGTTGAATACCGAAAATTTCAAATTAAATATATTGATAATTAATACTTTAAGTTATGAAAAAAATTTTATTAACGTTTTATATTTTATTTTTTACACTTGTTTCTTTTTCTCAAACATTAACCTCAGTTAATCCTTCTTCTGCGCAACAAGGTCAAAATTTAAATGTTTCTATATCTGGAAGTAATTTACATTTTACGCAAGCAACAAATACAATTGTTTGGTTTAATCAAGGGTCATCTACTATAGCTTATCCTTTAGGAATAAATATATTGAATGATAATAGCTTGAATGCGTATTTTAATTTTGCGATTAATCAAAATACGGGATGGTATAATGTCAATATTTCTAACAATATTGACGGAACTGTAACATTACCAAACTATTTTGCAATAACAGCCAATTCAAATGCACCAAACCTGATTAGTATTGCCCCAAATAACGGAAACCAAGGACAAATGCTAAGTGTAAGTATTTCAGGTGCAAACACTCATTTTGCACAAGCTACTAATACAACTATTTGGTTTGAACAAGGCTCATCAACTGTAATGATGCCATATTCTTTTCAAAGTCAAAGCAATACTTTAATTAATGCTAATTTATTAATTGGTAATCAACAACAAACTGGAAGTTACAATTTATATTTGATGAACGAAATTGATGGCTATTTAAATTTACAAAATTCATTTACTGTAAATTCAAACCCAAATCAAGCTCAATTAGTGAGTGTTAATCCAAATTCGGCGACACAAGGCGATATTTTAAGTGTCTCAATTACGGGTCAAAACACGCATTTCAATCAAGGAACTTCAACAATAACTTGGTTTCAACAAGGAAGTTCAACCATTATTTATCCAACAAATCAAAATTCAACATCTGCTACAAATTTAAGTGCAAATTATTTTATTCCAAACAATGCAAATTTAGGCCTTTATGATACATACACCTATAATAATTCTGATGGATTGCTAGTATTACCCAATAGTTTTATTATACAAACACCTGTAAGTTATCAGATTACAGCATTAGCTAATCCAAGTAATTCTGGGTATATAACAGGATCAGGTGTTTATACAAACAATCAGATTTGTAACTTATATGCTTATAACAATCCAGGTTATTATTTTGTAAATTGGACAGAAAACGGAAATATTGTTTCTACCACTGAAGCTTATTCATTTATGGTTAATTCTAATAGAAATCTGATTGCAAATTTTAGCCCTATTAATCAATTTTATATAACAACAATGGTAAATCCAGCTTTTTCAGGAATTGTTAATGGATTTGGAGCTTATAATATGAATCAAACAGCAGCATTACATGCTATTGCTAATCAGGGTTGGAAATTTGTAAATTGGACGGAAAATGGAATTTCTGTTTCAATAGATACTGTTTATTCTTTTACAGTTACAACAAACAGAACTTTAGTTGCTAATTTTAATGTACTTATTTCAGTTCCCGAATTTGAAAAAGAAGGAGAAATAAGGATTTATCCTATTCCTACAGAAAATAATATCAATATAGATTTTAATGGTTTCGTTCAAAAAGAAATTGACTTGAAATTATTTGATGTTTTAGGTAAATTGGTTTATTATCAAAACTTTGAAAATACAAGTAAAATAGAAATTGATTGTATAAATATGCCAAAAGGGGTTTATTATTTAAAAATAAAGCAAAATGACAAAAAAATAATAACAAAAAAAGTTATTATAAATAACTAAATATAAGCGAATAACAATTATTATTGAAAGCTTTCAAAATTATTTGAAAGCTTTTTTTTTATTTTTTTTTATTTTGATTAACAAAATATAGTATATTTGTAATAAATTTAAATATCAATAAATTTCATATATATAATTTATTGATATACATTTATTAATCAATAATTTAAACCTGTTATGAAAAGAAAATTTCTATTTTTAGTGCAAATTTGTTTTTTTTTCGCACTTATTGTTTTGGTGTTCTCATGCAAAAACACGGGCAATTCTAAAGAAGAAGAAAATGAAGTAACTGATTCGACCTCAAAAGTTGCCGATCAGATTAAAGTAAATTATTACAAAATACCCTGCCCCTCCGAATTGTTTTGGTTTATAAAAGATTTCGGAGCAGTTTATTCAAAAAAAATATTGAATTCAACAAACAATGCAAGTAATTATAATTCAAATATAAAGAAAGCGTTGAATTTTGGTATTTATGGCTCAGACTTGTTTTATTCTTCTGTTTTTAAACAAAATCAGGAAACAATGAAATATTACAAACAAGTAAAAAAGCTTGGAAGTGAATTGAATATTGTTGAAGGCTTTGATGAAAACATTGCAAAACGAGTTGACAACAATCTGAATAATAGCGACTCACTATTTACAATAACATCTGAAGCTAATACTAATGCAATTGCTTATTTAGAAGGATTAGGAAAAAGCAATATTTTACCCTATATTACATTAGGAGGATGGGTTGAAAGTGTATATATTGCATCGAAACAAGTTAAAAAGTTTAATCCAAAAGATCCGATAATTTCTATTGTTATTGATCAAAGTTATTTGCTCGAAAATATAATTGGACTATTTGGTTCTGTTGAGCAAACTCCAGATATAATTGAATACACACAAAAATTAATAGATTTGCAAAAAGTGTATTATACAGCAGATGATCTGATTACAAAAAAACAATATGATAATATTGTCAACAAAATCAATGAAATACGAAATGAATTAATTAAATAATTGTATAACTAAGTAATAAATTTTCATATTATGAAAACAAATATTTTATTTAAAGGAACTTTTTTAATTGCTTTGTTAGCAATTGTTTATGTTGTTTCTGTTTCTCAAAATTGCAGTAAACAATCTTTATGTAAACCAGAAAAAACAGATGGTTTTGATTATAGCTCACAGTCAAGATATGCTATGCTTTCAACAGGCGAAAAAACTCGCTTATATATAACTACTTATATGAATTGTGCTTATAAAATAAAAGTCTGTTCTGAAGCAAATTTAGGAAACTTGCATTTCAAATTATTTGAAAAAATAAGAGAAAAAAAGAAAGTTTTTAAAGAATTGGTAAAAGGAGAAGCTCCAATTATTACTGATGCAGATGGGAATATTTCAAGTGGTGAAGCTCCTGTAATTGATACATTGTATGATGTTCAAATCAGCTTAAAAGAAATAGAAATATTTGATAGTTCTAAAGGTTCTGATACATGGCAAATTAGCAAAGTTGACAAAACCAAAAACCTTGTTTTAGAACTCTATATACCCAAAACAGAAGAACCTACAAATGGTTGTGTAAATTTACTTGTAGGAACCAAACGTCCTGCAAAATCTTATATTGGAAAACTTAAAGAATAATTTTTTTTTTGTAATGAATAAATAAAGGAATACATTTTTTTGTATTCCTTTATTTTATATTTTTTTCATACGAATATTTTGTCTCAGATATATGAATGACTCTATTTTAAAAGCTTTGATGCAATTATTTGCATTGGTTCTTGATATTCAAAACAATGCAAGCGTATCAAAAATCAATAGGACAATAGTTGGTAATTATTTAAAAAGTTTATTGAATAAAGAATTATCTGAGCAATATCTAATTTACTTTGATAAGTATGTATCAGAATTTTATGGAAATATTGATATATCTGATACAAAAAAAATAAAAAGAAAAGCATCGTTAAAAGCAGTTAAAGTACTAAAAATTTGTGAGCAAATTAATCACGAACTTACCCAAGAACAAAAGTTTATTGTAACAATTCAATTGTTAGAATTTGTATGCAAAGACAAAGAAATTGAAACAATTGAATTAGAATTTTTGCAAATGGTTGCTGATTCATTTAATATTGATGAAAATGAATATTTATTACTCAAATATTTTGTTTTAAATGAATTAAAAACAAACTTTGATGAAAATTCTGTTCTTATTATTGGCAATAATGAAAATACAGGCAATATAGCAGCAATTAATCAACTAATTAGTGGGAAAATTATTGTAATAAGAATCAAAAGCACCAATATTTATTTTCTTAAATACTTAGGAAAAGATATTTTATATTTTAATAATCAAGTTGTTGATGAAGATAAAATTTATGTTTTGGGAAGTGGTTCATCAATAAAAGCTTCAAAAATTAATCCAATATATTATACAGATATAGTAAGTCATTTCTTTCAAACTGGAGATTTTCAGAATTTTAGTTATATAGCAGAAAATGTTGAATTCTTGTTTAAAAATAGCGAAAATGGCATACATAAATTTAATTTTTCGGAAGGAGCTGGCAAACTTATAGGTGTAATGGGTGGAAGCGGTGTAGGTAAATCAACATTACTAAATATATTAAATGGAAATTTAAAGCCATTGCAAGGAAATATTTACATTAATGGCTATGACCTATATAAAGAAAAGCTGGAGTTGAAAGGGGTAATCGGATTTGTACCTCAAGATGATTTGCTAATTGAAGAATTAAGTGTTTATGAAAATTTATTTATAACTGCAAAGTTATGCTTCAAAGGAAAAACAGACAATGAAATAAAAGAAATGGTTTATTCAAATCTTGAGCAATTGGAATTGCTTTCGATAAAAGATTTGAAAGTTGGAAATACTTTAAATAAATTTATAAGTGGAGGACAACGTAAACGATTGAATATTGCTTTGGAGCTTATCCGCAAACCTACAATTTTATTTGTTGATGAGCCTACTTCAGGTTTATCATCTATGGATTCTCAAATGGTAATGGATTTATTGAAAGAGTTAACACTAACAGGAAAGTTGGTTATTGTTAATATTCATCAGCCTTCTTCTGAAATCTACAAAATGTTTGATAAACTTTTAATACTCGATAAAGGTGGATATCTTATTTATTATGGTAATCCGATGGATGCAGTAATATATTTTAAAAAACAAGTAAATTATGCAAATTCAGATGAAAGTTGTTGCGATAAGTGTGGTAATGTAAATCCAGAAAAGGTATTGGAAATTATTGAATCTAAAATTATTAATGAATATGGAAAGCTTACAAAAAACAGAAAAATATCACCAATTGAATGGAGCGATAAATATGAAAAAAACAGAAAAATAGATTCTAACAACCAAAAAAAAACAAAATTACCTTTCCCTGAAAATGGATTTAAAAAACAAGGCTTGCTCAAACAATTCTTGATTTTTGTAAAAAGAGATTTTTTATGCAAAATATCCAATAAACAATATCTGATAATCAGCTTTATCGAAGCTCCTTTACTTGCTTTTATTTTAGGCTATTTTACAAAGTATATTGATGGAGATAATTATATTTTCAGCAAAAACGAAAACCTTCCATCATATTTATTTATGAGTGTGGTAGTTGCTTTATTCATTGGTTTAACAATAGCTGCAGAAGAAATTATTAAAGATAAAAAAATCAGAAAAAGAGAATCTTTTTTAAATCTGAGTTATTTTAGTTATATAAATTCTAAACTAGCTATATTATTTCTTATTTCTGCTATTCAAACATTTACATTTGTATTATTAGGAAATTTAATTTTAGGAATCAAAGGTATGACCTTAAGTTATTGGTTAGTACTTTTCACTGCTTCATGCTTTTCAAATGTTTTGGGATTATTGATTTCATCGGGTTTTAATTCTGTTGTAACTATTTATATATTAATACCTTTTATTTTAGTTCCTCAATTGCTATTTAGTGGTGTAATTGTTAAATTTGAAAAACTGCACAAAGCAATTGCATCAGACAAATATGTTTCAGTTTTAGGAGATGTAATGATTTCGAGGTGGGCTTATGAAGCATTAGCAGTTAATCAATTTAAAAACAATGAATTTCAAAAATATACCTTCGAAGTTGAAAATAAAATGAGTAGATATTCATACTTATATTCTTATTTAATACCCGAACTTCAAAACAGATTAAATGAAATTATTAATTCAGAAACTGAATTACAAAAGAAAGAATATATAACACGAAATATCAATATATTGAATGAGAATTTAAAAATATTGAGTAACTTCAATAATCAAACCTATTTCTCTGATTTAAAATTAGTTAATCAAAACAATTTAAGCAATACCTCTTTAGAAAAAATTAAAATATATCTTGATAAAACCTTATTATATTTTATTGATAAGTATAATATTGAAACAAATAAAAAAGATGAAATATTAAGTAAATTAGATAAAGAATATAAAAACATAGGTGGTATTAATCAATTGAAAAACAACTATTTCAATGAAAGTTTGAATGATTTAATGCGAAACAAAACAGAAATAGATAAAATAACAGAAAAAAATGGAGAACTAATTCAACAAATAGACCCCATTTTTAAAAAGCCGGAATCAAACTTTGGAAGAGCACATTTTTATTCATCATTTAAAACATTTTTTTCATACAAAATATCAACCTTTGCATTTAACATTCTGATAATATGGATAGTAACTTTTTTTATTTATTTATTTTTATTATATGATGGATTAAGAAAAATAATTGATTTTATAAGTGGATATGGCTTTTCCAAACAATAATAATTGAACAAAATGTTTGTAAAACATGTTTATTTATAAATATTTAAAAAATGAATTACAAAGACATATTTAAAAAATTATGGATTGATTATATTAAAACCAATCCACATGCAGAAAGAGTTTATGATTTATTTGTATCTGAAGGAGAAGAAGTTATTAATGATCACATTGCTTTTAGAACTTTTAATGACTCTCGAATAAATATTGAAGTTTTATCAAAGATTTTTATTGAAAGTGGCTATGTTGAAAAAGGGAATTATCGTTTTGAAAACAAGCATTTATTTGCAAAGCACTTTGAACATATTACAGACAAAAGTGCGCCAAGAGTATTCATAAGCGAATTAATTATTGAAGATTTTTCAGATGAATTTCAGCATATTATAAAAAACGAAATTGATAAAATTTCTATCAATAAATTAAAATCTGAAGATTTAATTTTTTCGGGAAATGTTTGGGGAAAACCATCTTTTAATATTTATGAGCAATTAAGAAAAGAATCAGAATATGCTGCATGGCTTTATGTTTTTGGTTTCTGTGCCAATCATTTTACAGTTAGTGTAACTGATCTAAAAAAACTGAATACAATAGAAAAAGTAAACCAATTCTTAAAAGATAATAATTTTCTATTGAATGATGTAGATGGTGAAATTAAAGGAAGTGCTGAAGAATTATTAGAACAATCAAGTATTAAATCAGGATTAATTAAACTTGAATTTTTAGAAGGTGAATATGAAATTCCTTCATGTTATTATGAGTTTGCAAAAAGATACAAAGATCAATCAGGTGAACTATATTCAGGATTTATAGCAAAATCAGCAGATAAAATTTTTGAAAGTACAAATTTTTATACTAGTTAGCCTTTTAAATAATTAATTAAGTATTTTTTTGTTAATTATTTATTTATTTGAATTTATTTTTTATCTTTGCGAAAAAAACTATAAACACTATATTTATAACTATTATGAAAACTTTTACTGCTGAAATAGTAATGAATGATCAATTGTATCTCATTATTGGGGTATTTATTGTATTATTTATGATATTCGGGATATTCAGAATGATAAAGCTGATTAAAAAAATCAGACGTCAAAAAAATGAATTGCAAAAACTCGTAAAAGAATATGAAGAATATTTAAATAAAAGGTAATAAAAATATATTATTTGACAGATTTATAAAAAAGTACATTTTTATGTACTTTTTTTATGTACTTTTTTTTGGTAATTTTATCAAAAACTAGCAAATTATAAAAATTTGAATCATCTGTTTGATTAATTATAATTTCAAATCGTTCAGGACTATAATTAATTGATTTTAAATCGTTAATATTATTAAAAATTTCAATTTTACTAGAATTTGAAATAAATTTCAGATTATCACCATATGCTTTTGTTGCTAAATCTGTAAAATCGTAAAATGTAGTATCGCTGTTTAATGAAATGGCTACAGAGCTCCAAGTTTCAATATGATTTCGATGTTTTAATACAATATAATATTTACTATTTAGACTTTGTGGCATGGAATCTATCAGTGCATTTCCATTAATATCAAGCATTGCATTTGTATCAGAATAAACTTTTGTAAAAGGTGATATACTATCTCTCAATTCAATCGTTATTTTATCAGCAATATTAGCAGAAAACTGATTACCAAATTCATTTTGAGCCATATTCATATTTGCTCCATTGAAAAGTCCTTCAAGATAGCATTTGATTTTTAACACTTTGTATGCTGGAATTGGATTATAATTGGTAATTATTATATCATCAATATTATTTCTTAGATTATTTGTGCTTTCAAATTTTATTCTAACTTTACCAGATTGATTTACCGTAAAAATTTGAGGCGTTAAAACAGTTGATGATGTAATAATTGAATCTTTTAACAAATCCCATGTATTACCAGAATTTGTTGAAATAAAAATTTTCCACATCTTATTAGCATCTGTTCCGAATTTAGCATGATTAACAGTAATTATACCAGCACCACCTTCTTTATCAAAATTCATATACATAGTTCCAATTCTGAAACGTGCAGATTTTAATCCGTTCTTTCTATCTGTTGATGAAGTACCTATTAAGGCATCATTTAAGGTCCAACTACCTGTAGTGTTATTAACACTAGCTATTTCATAGGCAGTCTTATTTCCATATTCAAAATCTTCTTTCCATATATAAGTTGTATCATAAGTAGTTGGCACGTTACCATCAATTTTATAATTGATATTAGTATCTGTATTGGTATATGG
>CAZWRD010000032.1:0-26547 GCA_964636105.1 uncultured Bacteroides sp. | reverse complement strand
AGTGGAACTGATGGTTCAAGTGGTACAAGTGCTACAAGTGGTTCAAGTGGCTCAAGTGGAACAAGTGCTACAAGTGGTTCTAGTGGAACTAGTGGAGTAAATGGAACTAGTGGAACAAGTGGTTCTAGTGGTTCTAGTGGCTCAAGTGGTTCAAGTGGAACAAGTGGTACTGATGGTTCTAATGGGTCTAGCGGTACAAGTGGTACTAGTGGCTCTAGTGGAACGAGTGCAACGAGTGGCTCTAGTGGTTCTAGTGGTACTAGTGGAACTGATGGTTCGAATGGAACTAGTGGTTCTAGTGGAACAAGTGCAACTAGTGGCTCAAGTGGAACGAGTGGTGCTCATGGTACTAGTGGAACAAGTGGAGTGAATGGAACAAGTGGTACGAGTGGTTCAAGTGGTTCTAGTGGGTCAAGTGGTTCTAGTGGCTCTAGTGGAACAAGTGCATCTAGTGGCTCTAGCGGTACAAGTGCATCTAGTGGCTCTAGTGGTACAAGTGCTACGAGTGGTTCTAGTGGCTCAAGTGGTACGAGTGGTGCTAATGGCTCTAGCGGAACAAGTGGCTCTAGTGGAACAAGTGGAACGAATGGTTCTAGTGGAACTAGTGGGGTTAATGGCACAAGTGGAACGAGTGGCTCTAGTGGTTCAAGTGGGTCAAGTGGCTCTAGTGGAACGAGTGGTACAACAGGTACGACTGGTACTAGTGGAACAAATGGCTCTAGTGGAACTAGTGGAACAAGTGGTTCTAGTGGCTCTAGTGGAACAAGTGCATCAAGTGGTTCAAGTGGAACGAGTGGTATAGATGGAACAAGTGGTTCTAGTGGGTCTAGTGGCTCAAGCGGAACGAGTGGAACTAGTGGTTCTAGTGGAAGCGCAGGCACAGCGGGAACAGCGGGAGAAACCCCTCAATTCTTTGGAACAAGTAGTACCTCGATTACACTACCATTGACTTAATAACTAGGTGCTAAATTTCTAAAAGTAGGGATGCCTTATAGCAACATAACGATAACGACAAACACTGGGTTAGATTTTAAGCAATATGACTTTGTTCAACTAAGTAATAGTGCATCTAACTACATCATAGGAAGGGTTGTGTCCTACAACCCCTCCACTGGTGTTATGGTTGTTACTCCATATTATTTTCAAGGAACTCCAGGTTCGTATACATCATGGAATGTCGCACTCACTGGTGCTTTTGGTACTAGTGGTGGTGCTTCTACTAGTGGTGCTAGTGGTACAAGTGGCTCTAGCGGTTCTAGTGGCTCTAGTGGTGCTCAAGGTTCTAGAGGAACAAGTGGCTCTAGTGGTACGAGTGGTACGAGTGGGTCAAATGGCTCTAGTGGTACTAATGGAGTAAGTGGAACTAGTGGTTCAAATGGTTCAAGAGGTTCTAGTGGCACTAGTGGTACTAATGGCTCTAGTGGTACTAATGGTACGAGTGGCTCTAATGGAGTGAGTGGTTCAAGTGGATTGTCACAAGGAACAGGAGGAACGAGTGGTTCTAGTGGTGCTAGTGGCTCAAGTGCTACAAGTGGTACTAGTGGGTCAAATGGAGTAGGTGGATTAAGTGGAGGTACTAGTGGTACGAGTGGTGAAGATGGTTCGAGTGGTACAAGTGGAGAGAGTAGAACTAGTGGCGAGAGTGGTACGAGTTTTGGTACTAGTGGAACGACTGGCTCTAGTGGTACAAGTGCTACTAGTGGGTCAAATGGCTCTAGTGGTTCTAGTGGTGTAAGTGGAAATAGTAGTAATTCAACGAATGGTACAAGTGGCTCAAGTGGAACGAGTGGAGTGAGTGGTGCAAGTGCATTAAGTTCTACGAGTGGCTCTAGTGGATTAAGTGGTGGTAATGGAGTGGCTGGTGATAGTGGTACATCCAACACCGCTGGCTCAAGTGGTACAAGTGGCTCTAGTGGAGCATCTCAAAGTAATGGTGCAAATGGTACTAGTGGCTCAAGTGGAACAAATGGTACGAATGGTTCTACTGGTGCGACTCCAACACAAGGTTCAAGTGGAGTAAGTGGTACTAATGGTTCTAATGGAAGTAGTGGTACTAATGGTGCTACTCCAACTGCTGGTGCAAAAGGAACAAGCGGGTCTAGTGGCACTAGTGGTACAACTGGCTCTAGTGGAGGTGCGGGTGCAAGTGGCGGTAGTGGTACTAGTGGTTCTAATGGTACTAGTGGAACGAATGGTTCTAGTGGTGCTAGTGCCTCCAATGGCTCTAATGGTGTAAATGGAGCAAGTGGAGGTAGTGGAACGAGTGGGTCTAGTGGAGCAGCGGGTGGTAGTGGCGTAAGTGGAACGAATGGCTCTAGTGGAGTGAATGGAGGTAATGGAGCAAGTGGAGGTAGTGGAACGAGTGGGTCTAGTGGAGCAGCGGGTGGTAGTGGCGTAAGTGGAACGAATGGCTCTAGTGGAGTGAATGGAGGTAATGGAGCAAGTGGAGGTAGTGGAACGAGTGGGTCAAATGGTACTAGTGGTTCTAGTGGTGTCGCTGGTGGTAATGGTGCTAATGGCTCTAATGGTTCTAGTGGGGTGAGTGGTACTAGTGGCTCTAGTGGTGCTGGTCGTTCAAGTGGCGTTAGTGGAACGAGTGGTTCAAGTGGAGTTAATGGTGCGAATGGCTCTAGTGGAGTAAGTGGCGTTAGTGGAGCGAATGGAGGAAATGGAGTAAGTGGAGGTAGTGGCGTTAGCGGGGCAAACGGGGCGGCAGGTGCTGGAGGCACTAGTGGTACAAGTGGGTCAAGTGGTGTTAGTGGTGCGAATGGTTCTAATACAAGTGCACCATCATCTCAAGCGTTATGTGGAGGTTGTAATAACGCTTCTGTTTATGATTGTCAAGGAGGTAGTGCTAATGTATTATGTACTTGCCATTCTTTTGTAGCGAGTGGATTTAATTTTGTGTGTCAATTGGCACATTGCTCGTCAGCAAGTGGTTATGTTAATGGAATATATTGTAGTTCTGCTAGTGCAATAGGTGGTGGGTATACTAATCGAATTTGTGCTTGTACAGTAGCGACTTCTAATGCAAATGCAATAGGTGGTGGAGGATATAATTGTATACTTTGTGCTAATTGCTCAGCCATAGCGGGAGGTAAAACTAACCAAATAGCAACCGCACCCTATGCTGCTATTTTAGGTGGATATGGTAATTTTAGTAGGTATTCGTACACTGTTGTAATGGGTAATAATCAAACAGCAGCAGCAGACTATACGACAACAGTTGAGTATTTAGTAAAACAAGCAGGAGCATTTAAGATACCTCATCCTGACCCTTCTAAAAACAAAACACATGAGTTGTGGCACACATTCGTGGAAGCACCAACAAAAGGAGAAAACATTTATAGATTTAGAGTTAAAACAACAAATTGTGTAGGAACGATAGAACTTCCAGATTACTATAAATACTTAAATAATTGCGACCAAGTTCATGTATCACCCATAGATATTTATGCTAGTGCTTATGCTTATGTAAATGATACACAAACTCAAATAGATATTGTGTCTAATGAGGATGGAGAATTTGATTTATTTTTATTTGGAACAAGAAAAGATAACTATATGTTCGAGCATTGGAAGGGAGCGGAAAGAATAATAGATGATAACATTGGAGAAGATTAAAAAATTAAAAAACAATATATGCTAGTTGCAAAAATCAATCCACCTGCTAAAAGATTAATACAGGTGACACCATTTCAAACACAAGAGTTCATTGGCGAATATATGGTCGCTAGATGCTCTAGACTTATTGTAGGTGCTATGTCCAACACTCCAAACGATGATATTGAGTTTGAAGTGAGATTTGGTAACATCAAATACGATAAAAATTTAGATGGAACTAATGGTCAAGCACTTTTTGATAAGGTGTATAGAACTAAAGTGAATTTCACAAATAGCGAACTTGCTAATTGGGGAACTGACGATAGTTATGTATACACAAAAATTGCTGAGAAGTTAGGTTTCTCTATTATTGAAACAACTTTAATGGATGTTCCATTTAATATTTAATGCCTACTTACTCTAATATTACATTAACAATTACTACGGGCCTCTACTATGGGGCAGGCGACTTTGTGCAAATAAGTAATGATGAGAATAATTACATTATTGGCGAAGTAGTTTCGTATAATCCCTCCACTGGTGTTATGGTTGTTACTCCTACCACATTCGTTGGTAGTGGAACTTTTACATCATGGAATGTTAATGTGACGGGAGTTAATGGAACAAGTGGTACTAGTGGTACTAATGGAACGAATGGCTCTAGTGGTTCTAGTGGCTCTAGTGGGTCAAGCGGAACTACTGGCACCAATGGTACAAGTGGCTCTAGTGGATTAAGTGCTACAAGTGGTTCAAGTGGTACAAATGGAGTGAGTGGTACAAGTGGTTCTAGTGGTTCAAGTGGTACAAATGGATTATCATCATCTAGTGGTACGAGTGGTGCGAACACAGTAAGTGGAACGAGTGGTTCAAGTGGAACAAGTGGCTCAAGTGGTTCAAGTGGTGGCTCTAATGCAACTAGCGGTACATCAGGAACTAATGGGTCTAGTGGTGCGAGTGGTTCAAGTGGCTCTAGCGGAACAACAGGTACGAATGGACAAGTAAATGGAACTAGTGGAGTAAGTGGAACTAGTGGTTCTAGTGGAACAAGTGGTTCAAATGGTACTAATGGCTCTAGTGGTGTAGCAAATGCAACAAGTGGCTCTAGTGGAATAAGTGGTGCTAGTGGGTCTAATGGAACAAGTGGAGTAAGTGGTACTAGTGGTTCAAGTGGAATAGGTGGTTCAAGTGGCTCTAGTGGGGTTAGTGGAACGAGTGGTTCAAGTGGTAGTGGAGGTGTGGCTGGTGCTAGTGGCACTAGTGGTTCGACTGGCACTAGTGGTACAAGTGGTTCTAGTGGCGTTGCGGGTACTAATGGTACAAGTGGGTCTAGTGGTACGAGTGGCTCTAGTGGTACTAATGGTACAAATGGTTCAAGCGGAACAAGTGCTACGAGTGGTTCAAGTGGAACAACTGGCTCTAATGGTACGAATGGTACTAGTGGCTCTAGTGGTGCAAGTGGAACAAGTGGGGTTAGTGGAACTACTGGGTCTAATGGAACAAATGGTACAAGTGGAGTAAGTGGAGCAAGTGGAACGAGTGGCTCAAGTGGAACAGGAGGAACGAATGGTACTAGTGGCTCTATTGGTGCTAGTGGGGTAAGTGGAACAAGTGGTTCTAGTGGAACGAGTGGTTCAAGTGGAACAAGTGGAACAAGTGGTTCTAATGGTACTAGTGGCTCAAGTGGAACGAGTGGCACTAGTGGTTCTAATGGAACAAATGGCTCAAGTGGTACAAATGGTACTAGTGGAAGCACAGGTACTAATGGAACAAGTGGTTCTAGTGGAACGAGTGGTACAAGTGGGTCAAGTGGTACAAATGGCTCTAGTGGTACAAATGGTACTAGTGGAAGCACAGGCACTAATGGAACAAGTGGTTCTAGTGGAACGAGTGGTACTAGTGGCTCTAATGGAACAAGTGGCTCTAATGGTACTAGTGGTACTAGTGGAAGCACAGGCACTAATGGTACGAATGGTTCTAGTGGAACGAGTGGTACAAGTGGGTCTAGTGGTACTAGTGGTTCTAGTGGTACAAATGGTACTAGTGGAAGCACAGGTACTAATGGAACGAGTGGTTCTAGTGGCTCAAGTGGTACTAGTGGCTCAAGTGGTACTAGTGGCTCTACTGGAACAAATGGTACAAGTGGTTCAAGTGGAACGAGTGGGTCTAGTGGCTCTAGTGGAACAAGTGGCTCTAATGGAACGAGTGGTTCAAGTGGAGTTAGTGGAGTAAACGGTGCTAATGGAACTAGTGGAACAAGCGGCTCTAGTGGAGTGAATGGTGCGACTGGCTCTAATGGTACTAGTGGCTCAAGTGGTACTAGTGGTGCTACTGGCGGTGCGGGTGCTAAAGGTTCAAGTGGTTCTAGTGGAACAAGTGGTTCTAGTGGTTCTACGCCATCAGCGATTGCGACTCCATATCTAGCAACTACAAGTTGTTTTTGTGCTTGTGGTCAAAGTAACACAGCGAGTGGTGGTTATACTAATGTATTGTCTGGCAATTCTAATTTAAGTGACACATCCTATGGAAGTATTATAGGTGGAAGTGCTAATTGTATTTGTAAGTGTCAAGGAGGAAATAATACTTCGAGTCAAGGAAATACTATCATAGGAGGTACTATTAATCGAATACAAGGGTGTTGTAATAGTTTGGTTGCAGTAGCAACACCTGCAATTCTAAATACTATTATTGGCGGAGCCTGTAATGATATTAGTTCATCTACCGCATCTTCTTGTGCTAATGTATTAGGAGGGTATTTGAACAATGTTACTAGAAGGTCTTGTTCTGGAGCATTTGGATATGATAACACAACAACAAACTGTAGTTTTACATTTGGGTGTATACAAAGTGCCTTTGTAAGTAGTGCTTCATTTTATTATATCGTTAAGAATGTAAATAATTTTAAAATACCCCATGTAAACCCTCAAAAATCAAATACACATGAAATGTTCCATACTAGTGTGGAAGCACCTAGTAGGGGAGAAAACATTTATAGACATGAAATAACAACAATAGGGTGTAATGCAACATTGCAATTACCAGATTATCATAGGCATTTAAATACAAATGAACAAATATGGGTTACTCCTAAAGACCACATGGGAAGTGCTTATGGTATATTAAATCAAGATAGGACTTGTGTCGAGTTTACATCTAATTGTGATGGAGCATATTTAGTTTTAATTATAGCAACAAGAAACGATTGTGTTTCATATAAAACATGGGTGGGAGCGGAAAGATTAATACCACAAAGAGATGCCATTTAATAATATAACCATAACAGTTAATAATGGCTTGTCATTTCAAGCAAATGACTTCATACAAGTAGTGTATGATGCTAGTACTACTATTTATGGGAGAGTAGTTTCTTACAATCCTAGTAATGGTTCTTTAGTATTTACTCCTTTATCCTATCAAGGTGCTAATGGTAGTTATGCTTCATGGACTATTGATATGACTGGCGTTCATGGAACAAGTGGTACTAATGGAACTAATGGGTCAAATGGTACAAGTGGTTCTAGTGGTTCTAGTGGTGTTTCAAATATCAATGGAACAAGCGGGGTTAGTGGAGTGAGTGGTTCTAGTGGTGTTAGTGGAGTAAGTGGGTCAAATGGTTCTAGTGGCTCTAGTGGAACTAGTGGATTAAGTGGAACAAGTGGAGTGAATGGTTCTAGTGGAGATAATGGAACGCAAGGTTCTAATGGTGTAAGTGGAACGAGTGGTTCTAGTGGTTCAAGTGGAACAACAGGAACTAGTGGTAGTAGTGGTAGTAGTGGTTCTAATGGCACTAGTGGTTCTAGTGGAAATAGTGGTGCAAGTGCATCAAGTGGAACAAGTGGTACTCGTGGTACAAATGGGTCAAGTGGCTCTAGTGGAACATCAACTACGAGTGGAACAAGTGGTTCGAGTGGAACGCAAGGAACTAATGGGGTGAGTGGCTCTAGTGGTTCTAATGGAACAAGTGGCGTGAGTGGTACAAGTGGTTCAAGTGGCTCAAGTGGAACAAGTGGAACTAGTGGTGCAAGTGGAACTAATGGGTCAAGTGGCTCTAGTGGTACGAGTGGTACTAGTGGTTCTAATGGTACGAGTGGAACTAGTGGCGTAAGTGCGACAAGTGGTTCTAGTGGTACGAGTGGTGCTCAAGGTTCTAGTGGTGCTAGTGGCACATCTACCGCAAGTGGGGTAAGTGGAACTAGTGGGTCTAGTGGTACAAGCGCAGTCGATGGTGCAAGTGGTACATCTACTACTAGCCAAGTAAGTGGTACTAGTGGCTCTAGTGGAACTAATGGTTCTAGTGGAGTTAGTGGTACATCAACTACTAGCCAAGTAAGTGGCACTAGTGGTACAAGTGGTTCTAGTGGGTCTAGTGGAGGAAGTGGAGCATCTAATGTTAGTGGAACAAGTGGTTCTAGTGGAACGAGTGGTGCTAATGGTGGTAATGGTGCAAGTGGTACATCAACAGGTAGTGGAGTAAGTGGAACTAGTGGTACAAGTGGTTCAAGCGGTTCTAGTGGATTAAGTGGTGCAAGTGCTGCTAGTGGAACAAGTGGCTCTAGTGGAATAAGTGGAACAAGTGGAGTGAGTGGAGTGAGTGGTACTAGTGGTTCAAGTGGATTGAGTGGTGCTAGTTCTACAAGTGGGTCAAGTGGCTCTAGTGGAATTAGTGGAACAAGTGGTGTAAGTGGAGTGAGTGGAACAAGTGGCTCTAGTGGATTGAGTGGTGCTAGTTCTACTAGTGGGTCAAGTGGCTCTAGTGGAATTAGTGGAACAAGTGGAGTAAGTGGAGTTAGTGGAACAAGTGGCTCTAGTGGATTAAGTGGTGCGAGTGGAGGTAGTGGAACAAGTGGTTCTAGTGGAATTAGTGGAACAAGTGGTGTAAGTGGAGTTAGTGGTACAAGTGGCTCTAGTGGAGTTAGTGGAGTTAGTGGTGGTAGTGGTGTGAGTGCTGGTAGTGGTGTAAGTGGAACAAGTGGCGTAAGTGGAACTAGTGGGTCTAGTGGTGCGAGTGGAGTATCGACAGGTAGTGGAACAAGTGGTTCTAGTGGTACGAGTGGTTCTAGTGGAGCAGCGGGTGCTAGAGGGTCTAGTGGTAGTAGTGGAACAACTGGAGCAGCGGGGGCGAATGGTACTAGTGGTTCTAGTGGAACAAGTGGTGTAAATGGAGGAACTGGCTCTAGCGGAACAAGTGGTTCTAGTGGTACTAGTGGTTCTAGTGGAGTAAGTGGCACAGCGACCCCACCTGCTATGAGGTACTCAAGTAATGGAGTTTGTAACATATTTCCAACTTGTGCAACCGTAACTTATACTAATGGTGACTGTAATGGAGTAATGGGAGGAAACTCTCATATTATTACAGATAGCGATAACACATTCATTTTTGGTGGTGTTTGTAATTGCACTTGTTGTTGTGCGACTAATACAAACACAGGAGGTATAATAGGAGGATGTTGTAATCGTATTATCTGTAATGGAAGTGGTAGTACAATATTAGGTGGTTTTGATAATAGAATTAACTCATTGTATAGCCATATAATTGGGTCAGGTAGTAGTTATATAAATAATGGTGCACATTACTCCCTAATTGCTGGTGCTGTAAATGCTGGCGTTACCGCCTGTGTTGGCTCAAGTATGGGTAATAATGGTTGTATTGCTGCTACAACACACTATTCATACTTCGATACGATAAATAAAACTGGAGGTAGTTTTAACATTGCTCACCCTGACCCTAATAAAAATGCAACACATAGATTAGTACATACTTTCGTAGAATCCCCCACAGAGGGAGATAATCTATATAGATACGAAATAGAAGTGGTAAATGGTGTTGCTACTCTTGAATTACCTTCATATTTCAAGTGGTTAAATAAGAATGTTCAAATGAAAATATCTCCTAAAAATCACTTTGGGATTGCATTAGGAACATTAGACTCAAACATGGAATTTGTAAACTTTACCGCAAATCAAGATGGTAAGTACAATGTTTTAATAATGGGTACTAGAAAGGATATATTAGCGATAGAGAGATGGAGAGGCGTGGAGGTCTTGAAACCTTTGTAATAAATTATTATCTTCGAGGTAGAGAAAATTAAAGATTCATGAATATTATATTATCCATTAACGGGGGCATGGGAAAGTCCGTAATGGCAACAGCGATATGTAGAGCAATAAGAAACAACTATCCTACTTGCAAACTATATGTAATAACAGGCTACCCTGATGTTTTTTCCAATATTTCTAGTGTAGATATGACTTTTGCTCATGGGCAAGAGCATTACTTTTATTCTAAGTATGTAGAGGGTAAAGAAGTAAAGATATTTGCTAATGAACCTTATATGGTCACAGAGCATATATTAGGTCAAGAACACCTTATAGAAACATGGTGTAAAATGAATGGCGTAGCATACAATGGAGAGATGCCTGAGATTGATATTAATGAAAGAGAATTTCTCTACTATAATAACAAGTACACTAGTAATAAAGAAATTATGGTCATACAGACCAATGGAGGAGGTCAATGTGATGTAAAATACTCATGGGCAAGAGATATGCCATACTCGATTGGTCAATCAATAATTAATGAGTTTGCTAGTAGGTATACTATATACCACATAAGGAAGGAGGAACAACTATCTTTTGAAAATACTATTCCTGTTCACGAAACATACAAAGGAATTGCAACACTAATTGCTCGAAGTAAAAAAAGGCTTTTTATAGATAGTTTTTGCCAACACACAGCAATGGCTTTAGGATTAAAATCAACAGTATTGTGGATTGCAAATAGTCCTAAAGTTTTTGGATATGAACTACACGATAATATTTTAGCCAATCAAGAAAATAAAACACCAGACCTTCGCCATTCTTTGTTTACCAAATATAATATTGGTGGAGCACTAATTGAATTTCCTTATCAAAATGAAAAGGATATTTTCAATATAGATTCAATAATTGCATCATTAATCAATCAATAGATTTTCCTTTAGTAAAAATGCCATAGGGAGTTACTAAATAATCTATGATTCCATTTCTCAAGTGGTTAAATGCGTTATCTGGCGACTCAACGATTGGTTCGTTGTGAACATTAAACGAAGTATTTACTAGAATACCAACTCCTGTGTTTTTCTTATAAGCCTTAAGAATATTGTAGAACAAGGGATTAGAACTACTTGTTACTATCTGTATTCTTGCTGTCTTGTCTATGGGGTGAACAACGGTTGGTATTTTGCCTTTCCACTCCTCTTTGGTATCTACGAGTAGGGTCATAAACTCCGCACTATATCTTGATTTTGGTAGATGAAATAAAAAATCTACATCTTCATCTAAAATAGCAGGAGCAAATGGCATATAATCATTTCTCTGTAATTTGCTATTCAAAATGCCGTAAGTTTCCTCGTATGTACAATCGCAAATAATACTACGATTTCCTAACGCTCTCGGTCCATGCTCACTCCTACCTTGATATAGTCCAAGTATTTTCTTTTGTTGCAATAAGGTAGCCACAAGGTCAACATCTAAATCTACCCTACCAAAACCCTTACTAGAGGCTAATACTTCCTCTTTTGAGTACTCATTACCCAAAAACATATCGTTAGCCTTAAATGGCTTAAAACCCTCCTCTAATCGAGCCATAACGCCCATAGCACATCCAAAGGCTAGACCTTCATCCCCCATAGGTGGTAAGACAAAAATCTCATCAAACTCATCAAGTTCGTTTATTCGTTTATTGAGTTTCACATTGGCAAAAATTCCTCCACTCAATGCTAGTTTTTTAGTGTGAGGTGCTTTTTTATGTAGATTTTGAATTAACTCAATTACTTTGTCCTCGAATAACCTTTGTCCTGTATATGCTATATTGTGTACTGCATTTTTGTTTTTCCAATACTTAGAACCCACAAACTCATAGAACTTACTATACAAGTCGTAATAAACTCCCCCCAACTCTATATGGTGGTTATCCTCGCTAGTTTTTGTTCCTTCTATCGTAATAACACTATCCCATGCCCCATACAAATCCCACCAAATCGCTCCATGCCCACTTAAACCAACGACCTTTCCTTCATCTTTTAATCTCTTGTACCCTAAAAACTCTGTAAGTGCTGCATAAAAATGACCCAACGATTTTCTTTTAGTATTAATTCCATCTAAGTAATACATCTTACCTCCACTACCTAGATAAGTTTTAGAACTATGACCATTTGTACCACCACTCGCATCAGCACAAAAGACAAGTGTATCTTCTTGGAAATTGCTTAAATAGTAAGATAGTATAGCATGACTTTCATGATGGTCAATTTGAATGTACTTATCTCTAGGTATGTTATAATTAAACATAGCCTTAAAAATAGAGAGAGCGGTATCTATTGGAAAGAATGAAGTGAAATAATCAACCTCATCAAACTTTAATCCATACCTTTCAATCAAACATTTGATACTTTCGTTTGGGTATCTCTCAAAATCATTCTCGTAATCCACATAAGGTTTTATACGAGTCAATCTTTCCTCCTCAATTACAGCAACCACTTTTCCATCCACAATGTAGGATGCTCCACAACTATGAGCACCAGCGATAAAACCAAGAATATTATAGTTTTTCATTTTCTTTTATCTTTTCTATTACTCTATCTCCTGTAATTAATTTATGGCACTCAAAATGGCGAGGGGTATCTTCATGCTCAGGACACCAACGCCAATCACCTTTATTAAATCTAAACTTAGGGTCATTCCAACATGAATTACAAATTGACTCATCATATATTCTCACTGTATTTATAGAAAACTCATGCTCTTTATTAGTGAAGTTTGATATTAAGTATACCTTTTTACGCAAGGCATAAGATAGCCACGATAGTCCACTAGATAAGCCTATGAAAAACTCACTATGGTAAATCGTATTCATAGTGTTTTCCAAAGATTTGTCTACAAATGGAGTTAATCCTTTAAGGTCGCTAGTTTTTTGATACATCATCTCATCTTCCTTAGAAATTTCTAGCACCTTATATCCTTTACCTATTAAGAAATCAATAACATCTTGCCAATAGTACCACAACTTGCATTGAGAAGTAGAGTATATAGAAATACACACATACTTTTCCTCTATGGGTCTTGGCTTGGGTACAAAATCAATTATGGGAACAATCTCTCTATGAGGAATATGCAATATGTTTGAAGCACTTTGTTGAAGGGGTATTAAAACTGGGTTTACAGGCTCTCTATTTTTATCCCAATACCAACCTATCTCGAACATACCAATAAGGTCGCTAACTACCTCACCTCTTTCTACGAACTCTAACTCTGGGTAACTATTCTTAAACAAGAAGTTTTTAAATGTTGAAAGTATCACTTTACACTCATAGTGTTTTGCAAATTCAAGGCAATAAGGAATCCACGCAAGTGTATCACCTAGTGCTTTGCTCTCAAATGAAATAAAAACCCTTTTGCCTTTTATTCTATCAAGGAAGTTAATTTGTTCAATCGTTCTACCCTCGTATCTAATTATGATGGAAATATCCGATAAATATTTTCTATCGAGTCTTGCCCATCCTCCCTTTTTCATTTGTGTTTTAAAGAGAGTTTCCTTCGTTTGCCTATCTAAGAAAGATACTTCGTATTCCCTATTTTTTCCCTCATCCCCAGTTAATTCAAAGTATAGACCCTTTACATGATGTAGGATATATGTTAACATTTCTCTGTATTTGTATAAACATTTACATAGCGATTCATAATCGTTTCGCTATCTAGATTATGAAATTTAGTTACTGCTTTGTACATATCGTTAAGCCTCTTTGAAACATTCATCCAATCATATTTCTCACGAACAAACATCATGCGATTTATAGTTTCATCATAACCATCAATAATCTCCTTAACTCTTGAAACGACATCACTAGTAGTTATTTGATTTAATTTAAATAATCCTACTATTTCCATAGAGCCATTGTAGGTAGCAGCCATAGGGATGCAACAACTAGAAGCCTCCATCAAAGTTAAATTTGGATGCCCTGCCTCAAGCATCGAAGGATGTAAGAAAATAGTGTGGCTATGATATATCTTTAATAACTCATCTTCACTAGGGTTAGTAGCAACTAGATTTAATTTTTCATAGGATAACAAGTCCTTGTGTATATCAAAGAACTTTTGATTGGCATCAGTTCCCACTATGGTAATAGGCAAACCTAATTCCATCGCTGCCTCTACACCAAACCTAAAGCCTTTTCTATCGAAGCCATAATCCCCCGCCAATCCATTGTTTGCAACCATAAGCAACCTATGGTTAAGAGGTCTAGTTGTATTAGGTATGAAATATGAGGTATTGACCCCATGAGGTAGGTAAAAAAGTTTATCCGTTTCATCAAAGTAGTTTAATAAATGTTCAGCGTGTGTTATTGAAAAAATAGATTTTTTCATAGCATCAAGGTTATGCTTAAAGCAATAACTATCCTTACCATAGTGCTCAGTGTGATGGTCATGTAAAGAAAACACATAGGGTACTCCCTTCCTATGTAATTCTAAGGCTAGATTACCCATGTGTACATGAACAAAATCATATTGATTTGGCTCGACCTCGCTCAAAAACTTAATATCTACATCGTTACCAAATGTTTCTAGACAATTCCTATACTCTCTAGTAATCTTTTCAACAGCACCCCATCCCATTTGACCAATAGGTTTAATAGGTATCATTCCTGTTGCTACTTGACATATTTTCATAAGAACTTTTTATCTTGTTTATCAATAAGAGAATATCCATTTACTTGAGAAGTAAGTCTTTGCTTGACAATACCCATCTTATAAGGACTATTCTTAAATATCAAGTTGAAATACATATCACTTGCATCCCATTTTTCTTTTCTAAATTTCTCCTTAAGCCACTTTTCAACAAACTTGGGGAACATGATACATTGTAAACCTATAATGTGGTTAGTGATAAATAATAGTTTTTGATTAGCGACCTCTTGAATCACAGGAGATTGTAACCATCCATGTTCTAATGTTCTAGTGTCACCAAAACTAAAGTAGCCTATATTATTATCATCAATGATTCTACAAGCCTCAAAAACCTTATTGGCAAACTCATCAATAGGAACTTCTATAATGCAATCCCCTTCGCATACTATAAGAAAGTCACAATCATTAAATTCACTCAACACTGCGTTTTTGAACGCTTCGTAGCACCCGTAGTGGGGTGGGGTGAGGGCTGTTCCGAGTTTATGTAAAGTATTGTCATCAAAGAGTTCCATTGAAACGCATTGAGGTCGTTGACAGTTGAATTTTGGTGGTAAATCCTTATAGGGTTCGTTAGTGTGGAGGATGTACTCGATTCCGTGTTGCGTGACCCTTTGGAGCGATTCCCTACTCGCTTTTTCTCTCTCATCGTTTATCGTTGTCTGTATGTGAACTAATTTAACCTTTGGCTTTTTATTGACCCATTTAAATGAGCCAGTTCCATTATAGGTGTTTAAGTTCTTTGAATTTAGTGAATATTTTTCATTTTTATATATCGAATCGCCATCAAAGAAATCAATCGATATATCAATAGGCTTACCATTGTAGGTAAACTCCTTTCTAAACTCACGACTTTTGCTTATTTGGAAACTACCATTATAAAACTCACCCCCATCTTCCTTCATAGTAACTTGCACCTTCCTATCATCTACATTGTAGGTATAGAAATAAAACATATATTGATTGGGGTGCTTATCTATTGGAACAATAGAGTAGTATTCACTATTAGAGGCGACCCCCAAACCACTATTAACCAATAGTGTTTCTTGAGGGTTATCTATCAATACTACATCATTAATTCTAGTGTTTATTTTCTTAACTAGGTAATCCTCTAGGAAATTTTGAGCACCTATGTTATAACACACTCTATTATAATCATCACTTGTCCTTACATCATCAAATAGGTTCAAAAAGAAATCAACATCAAAGGTCATACCATTCGTTTGAATACCCCTACCAAAAGGTGTTTTCAAACTACCTAAATATGCAGTGTTTGATTGCTCTACACTTTGAAAAGATGCCTCAATAGTAGGAGCATCTAATTCGTTTAGGATTACATCGTATGTAGTATAAAAGAAACGCTTGTAACCTAAATCCTTTGCAAACTTAGTTGCTGTAAATAGGTTTACTAGTACAGTTAGTGATTGGTTGCTATGCTTTAATCCATTTATATTTACATCAACATTGTATTCATTAGTATGGCGATAAAATCTAGTGTAATAAGAATGGTGAGTCAAGGGATTATAAGCATCGAATATGTAGTAATCAACCATCCTTTGAATATCAGCATCCACAGGGTAGTGAGAGATGAGAACAATCTTTCTACCTAAAATTTTTAAACTTTGTATAGTTTCTTTAGTTAATTGAACTCTACTTTTTAGATTAGGGTATGTTCCAATTACTATGACCTCCTCCTTGTTCTGCTCTTTTTTAGGATTAGTGAGTTCAAGTATCATTTTTGCATCCTCATCCACATTACCAGTTAGGTAATTCATTCCTTCAATGCCATCATACCTATTCAAATAAACATCTAGGTTATACATCAACTTTGGTAAAGTAGGGTATTGTAAAGCCTCTTTAATTACAATAGGGTTTAATTCTTTATTACCCCTATCGCCTTTTGATGGAAACAAAAATAGGTCTGCAGCCATCATGAAGTCGTTAATATCACTTCTCTCTCCCCACACTACACAATTATTTAGCCTTTCATTCTCCTCCTTCCAATCCATCAATGGTTTCCAATATGATTGAAAGTTCTCTGCTTGATTACCCAAAAAATGAAACTTTAACTTATACTCATGTAATTTATCGCATAGTTCAAAAGCATACTTTTGGTTCTTTCTAGGAGTAAATAAGCCTACTATCACTATGTGCTTATAATCATTTTGTAGACCCAATTTCTTTCTATACGCACCCTTATCTTGGGGTTTTATGTCTACTGGGTATTCTATTACTTCGTAAGGAACATTTAGGTGCAAGTACTTAAGGGCATTGTATGGACTAACAAATACAAATTTGTCAGGCATATAAATCTTGCTCAATGGATTAAAACTACTATCATGCGTAGTTTCTATTATTGTATAAGGTCTATCGTTTCTATATACCCAATCGCTTAATTCATTACTCATGAACATCTCTGGGAACTCCTCCATAGATATAACATCAGGGGAGAAGGAGGTTACTATTTCTTGAAACTCACTCGTTTTATTTTCTCCTAGTGATTTGAATTTATCATTACCAACTAGTTCAATAATTTTATTCCTTTGAACTACAAACTTCCACGCAACGAATGAGTGCTCAACTACAAGAACATCAAATTCATTCTTTAGTAGTTCGACTTTATTGGCAGTTACTTGAGGAGCACCACCAGTACTTAAGTGAGGAGTTACTATTAAAAGTTTTTTCATATCAAAGATTTAATGCTTTCAAAAACTTGTTCTACACTAGGGTGACATTCAAATGTTGGCTTGTTTTCTAAGCACTTAATAAGAGGAGCAACGCCTTGTATGTTTCCCCATTCTTTAATACCATGCTTGGCATTAGACCCACACTCCAATCCACACCCCCCACGAACATATTTATACCTATAATCTTGAGAGCCATTTCTATAAGGAATACGAAACTCAGGCTTAATAGAAGAACCTAAATGAACTATTGGAGTTTCTGTCGTACCTGCTAAATGCAATAATCCACTATCCATAGTTATAAAACACCTAGCCTTATTAATCAAATGCCAACATTGGCTTATAGAGGTCTTGTTCATTAGGTTTAACCCCTTCTCTATATGAAAGTTAAATACAGGCTTTTTTACATTAAAGAAACCAGTTTCACTTGAATCCTTCCCTATGGAGATAACATTTAAACCTATATCGTTTAACATTTGAGTCAAATTCATCCAATTAATTGATTGCCATGTTCTTGTCGCCCATGTGCTCACTGGATGAATTAACACATACTCTTTTGGGATTTCAATATTTAGTTCCTCTATGGGTCTATAATAACACTCCATCTCATCTTTAGCCAACATGAATCCTAAATGGATAGCATGGAATTGCCTTATATCAATCATGTTATGCTTGTACTCAATACCCCTTTCATTTTTCTTTCCTACATTATAAAATGAGTTATGTACTATGTAGTTTTGATTGAAATAACCCATGTCTACGCTACTAAATTTGTAACTAGCCTCCACATAAGGGTTCATCTTAAATACCTCTGCCATTCGAGAAATGATAGTTACCTTTCTCTCGTAGTAATCATGTAGTTTCTTTATTGTAGGAGTAGCACATATAAGGTCGCCTAACCCATTACAATCTTCTAAGTTTAATGCTATTGGCTTCATTAGTATCTAAAATAATCGTAAAACCATTTGTATCTATTAACGACCCATTCACACACACCTTTTCCTAATATATCTTGTGCATCGGATTGTTTCATCTCTAAAGAGTTTCTAATGATGTGGTCGCCATATCCCATATTTACAGCATCATTCTCATGTGTGATTTGAGGAATAAAATCAAAATTGTGTTGAAAGTAGGGTATCTCTAAGTAATTATAAATCCTAGCAATTTGTTGCTCTGGGTTTAAACAAAAATCTTCATACTTTACAAAAAGTATTTTATGGTCATCCTTAGATTGTATAATTGCTTCTAGTCGTTCTATTGCAATTCCTACTGGAATACCTTTTGCCCAAAAATCTATCCTTTTTGGCACGGTATTATTCTTTAATTCATGCCACTCAATTAAGGTTTCTTTGTTGGGGTTTTTTCTAAAAGCCTTTTCCATGCTACAATAAACATCTCTTAAATCTCTAATCATACAAATCATTTTAGGTTTGTATGCTAAGAAATGCTCGACCCATCTTATGTAAAAAGACCATGAACGCCCTTTATCTAAAAAGTATTTCTTATCGGTAAGCACATTCGCATAAGCGTGTATACCAGCATTGCATAGAGCAGAAAATGCTTTGTCGTGTAACTCAGGCGTAAGGCTAAATTTGTAATCATCTACATTAGTGAAATTATGTTTTGCACCATAAAGCAATTCCATTAATCCACTAGTGGGAGTAGCATAAATATCAGGGTTTTGACCCATAATATTTTGTAAAAGGGTTGACCCGCTTCTAGGAAGGCTAGATTGAAAAAATATCTTTTCTACCATATCAATAGTTTATATAATAACCATACTTATCATCCCCTACAAGTAGTTTCATCATAGGGTATCTTTCCAAAAATATCTCTGGCGTAAGGTCGGGTTGTAAATGTGTTTCGTGAACATTATCCATATAAGTACCTTGCTCATAGTTATAGGGAACAGCAATCAAACAAAGAATATCTAGGTCTTGAATCCTCTTGATTACTTGTTGGGCATCCTTCACACTTAAATGCTCAAGTACATCACCCATGATTATGTAATCATAATCTCTAAAATCAAACTCACGAATATCTCCTAAAATAACTTTGTTATACTTACTATTTAAATCAAATTGTTCTATGTAGTTTGCAAATATTTCAATCGCATCCATATTGGGAAAATGCTCCTTTAGTAAATGCGAGTATGTACCACAACCTGGACCAACATCCAAAATGCGAATACGCTTTACTAGATTCTTTAAGAAATGTTCTTTTACTTCCTCTTTGTAAAGGGTGTAACTATAAGGCATAGGTTAGTATTTTTTATGTGACTTTTCCTCTACTATTGATGAACCATACTTCTCATTAATTTTTCTCTTAATCTTTGCTCTCAAATCATTTTTCTTATACACGCTACGAGCAAGTTCAATGAAAGAGGAATCAAAGTTTTTCTTTCGCTCACATTCTCTTTTACCATCTTCTATATGCCACAAATCCTCATTAACATTAGATAGTTCCTTGAAGTATTTTGTCTTGTGATAATTAGAGTCAATTTTCTTTGCAATCTTAACCAACATAGTCCACTCCTTGTGAATGTTTATATGTTTAGATGGCTCTTGAATATACTTTAACTTGTTCTCTAGTATAGAGATTTTGTCAAATAATTCACCTATGGAAACAGGAATCCTAATATTCATTGTAATTATCTCTAAAAGTCTTTAATTTTGATGAGGCTAAGATAGTGAAAATTAAAATTATTTCTCGTGAAAAATGTGAAAATTAGGTTCAATACCACCTACCCATCATTGAGTAAATACGAGTGGAGATTGCTAATAGATGGGGTCGAAAATCTTGTAAACGAAATTAGGATAGAAGTTCCCTCGTATACTTCGAGTGAATTTATTGAGGGTATTGGCATGAAATGGCATATTTCCTGTCAATCTAATAGCATTGAGATAATGAATAGCCTAGATAAAAAAATAGCATATATAAAATGATAATTTGGCTTTTTGGACAACCTTGTAGTGGAAAAACTACTATCGCTCAAGTATTAAAAGACAAGAGAGAAATTATTGGGCGACCTCATTTAATAGATGGTGATGAGTTTAGAGAAATATTCCAAAACAAAAAGTATGGGAGAGAGGGTAGGATTGATAATATAAGAAAAGCAGTAATTGTTGCTAAATACATGGAGCATTGTGGGTTTACTGTAATTTGTTCATTTGTTACTCCTTATAAAAGTATGAGAGATGAGATAAGGGAAACTTTAGGGGATGTTAGAATGATATACTTAGACTATCAAGGGGAGAGAGGTAGGGAAAACTATCATGTGGAGGATTTCGATATACCTTTGTCAAAAGAGGAAAATTTCTTACATTTAAGAACTAGCGACCTTACGCTAGATTCCTGTATTTCTAAAATTAAATCGATACTATGAGTTTAAAGAAACACGCACTTTTTATTGGTAGATGGCAAAACTTACATGAGGGTCATCTTTGGCTATTTAATCAAAAATTAAAAGAGGGATTACCTATCATAATTATGATTAGAGATGTGCAAGTTGATGAAAATAATCCTAGAAGTGCTGATACGGTTATACAGGTGTTACAGATTCATTTTGAGCACTTTATAGCCGCGGGTCGTGTAAAACTCATGATAATACCAGATATAGAGGGAGTATACTACGGTAGAGATGTAGGGTATAAGGTAGAGCAATTAATACCACCACAAGAAATTGCAGAGATTAGTGGAACTAAGATTAGGCAACAATTAAAAGAACAAGAGGACAAAAAAACCAATATATGATAGTTGAAAAAAAGAGGCACATAGCCAAAACTATAAGTTATAGGGTCATAAGTTCTGCCATAGGATTCGTAGTTATGTTTTTCGCCACAGGAAGCATAAAAGCAGGAGCAATTTTCTCTATTGCTGAACTTGTTTACAAACCGATTCAATATTACATCCATGAGAGGGTTTGGTATAGGTATATAAAATTTGGATTAAAGAAAGAACAGTAATGTTTTTTTGATTAAAATATGTATTTTTGATACGGTTATGCGACTTCGTGCAAAATAAAAAAAATGGAAGCAGGAGTTGCAGATTTATTGTATATAAAGCAAATGCTCGTTCAACTATCAGAGAAACAAGATAGCATGAACGATAGGCTTAATGATATTGATACGCACCTAACAAAAATTTCCACTACTGTAATTGGAGATGAAAAGTTTGGTCACAAGGGATTAGTGTCTGAAGTTTCCAAACTTAATAAATATGTTGAGAACGACAAGATTAGAAATGCTAAAATTGTCGGAGGTCTTGGCGTAGTAGGTATGCTATGGACAATATTTTTAAAATGGTTTACTACTAAATAATCGTCATGAAAAATCAAGGAATTAAAATAGCGTTAGTAATATTTGGTGTACTTGCATTAGGTGTAGGTGCATATTTCATTTTCAAAGATAAAAAAGAAGATGAGTTAGAGGATAAAAAAGAAAAAGATGATGATGATGATGATGAAAAAGATGATGATGATAAAAACCCTTTTGTAAAACATCAAGTGACTACAAAAAAGGGTAATCTTAATTTAAGAGAAACTGCATCTACTACTTCAATAGTAAAACAATCATTACCAAAAGGATTAGAAATACTTGCTAGACCTAGTGAATTTCAAGGATGGCATGAAGTAAGTGAAGATGGTAAAAAAGGAGTTGGATATGTTTCATCACAGTTTGTAACAAAAAAATAAAAAAATGAATAAAGGATTAAAATGGGCATTAATTAGCCTACCTATTTTAGTTGGAGGTTTCATAGTTTATAGAACCTTAACAAGAGAAAAGAGAGAAGAAAAAAAGCGTATGAAAGAGCAAGGTGTTGGAGGTGGATTACCACCTACTACGCCTCCTATTGTACCCACTACTACAACTACTGGTGGTTCTACACCAACGGTAAAGCCAGATTTTCCTATTGGAATTGGAAGTCGTGGTGCTAAAGTTATAGAGTTGCAACAAGCCATTGTTAATGATGGTCAACCTAATATTGTTGCTTTATTGGGTAGTAATCCTACTGATGGAAAATTTGGCACAGGAACAGAGAAGGCAGTTAAGGCATTACTTGGAAAAACGAAAATAGATAGTCAAGCAGACATTGATAAGATTAAAGGTTTATCGGCAGGTAGAGTATCATCTGCACAACAAACGGCTAATGTTAACGCTAAAATTAAATTAGCAAACAAGTTAGTTGCTTTGTTCAAGGAAAAACCAAAAAGTCGTGAGTTCTATGCCATCAACGATATAGCAGTGGGAATTTATAAGGTTACAAGCGATGGGAGAGAAATAAAGCAACAAAGTAAAGTGTTTAAAAAAGGAGAAATAATTGGAGTAACTAGATTTGGATTTACTAGTGAAGCAAGATTTGTAGTGAATATAGAAGGCAATATACAGGCTTATGATGGTACATTTATGTTAGTTTTTAGTCCTTCTGGAGTAGAAGTAAAATAAAAAAAACAAAATAAAAAAAACAAAATGAAAAAAGATAATACACTTTTATGGATTGGAATAGGTAGCGTTGTTGTGGTAGGTGCTATACTATTTTTTGTTTTAGGAGGAGGCAAAAAATCCAAAGAAAAAGACAAAAAGGGTGAATTAGATGTTTTGGGAAACGAGGAAACAAACCTTACCACCGATGGAAATAATATCGTTGTTGGCGATAAAAAAATAAAAATTGACCCAGCAAAGTTCAAAATCGATATGGAAAAGGTTAAATCCATTATAGCACAGCCTGTATCTAAAAAGAGAAAATACGAGATTTTACAACAATCTGGTATGAGCAATCAAACACTCGATTTGATTAAAAAAGCAGATGCGGCCGAGCAACAAAAGAAATTGAATCTTGCTATAAAGGGTATTCAGCAAAAGGAAAGAGATGCAGATTTTGAAAGACTTACAGGTATTAAGCCTCGTAAGTTTAATGTTGGAATTTAAGAATGGTAAATGATTGTAATAAGGGCGGTAAATGTACTCAAGTTAGAAGATTATATAAGATGTGCGTGGGAAGGTGATTTAGATTTAGAAAAGTTCTATGATAAATCACTTACGAAAAGAAACCTAGAAGGAATGGTGAAGGACACGAGTCGAAAGATTCGTGATATGATGGAGCAGGATAAGGATTTGTCACTTTTAGGCATTGAATATGATGGTAAATCGATAGGTTTTCTCGTGTTAAGCGAAAAAATTTCGGTTTTTTATAGTTTTGGTGTCAATGTTAATTATAGAAATAAGAAGTTGCTTACTACTATATTTAACTTTGTGAAGGGAAAACTTAATTATGAATTTTATAGTGTTATGTATGAATACAATACTAGGGCGATTAAATGGTTAAAAAATTGTGGAATGGAAATCGACCCTATGTTTAAACCATCACATGATACTATATATTTAAAATATAAAATATGCCAGTAACAGCGATTACAGCAGCAGTAGGTGTAGGTACAAGCGTGGCTAGTACAGTAGCGGGTATCAAGGACATGAATAAGCGTAGGGATATAGAAACGGCTATATCTAGACTTAGTGCTGAAGACCAAAGAAAGTTAAATCAAAAAATTGCTAGAGTTCAAAGCCAAAATGAAAGGCTCAACATACTCGCAGAGGAAATTACAAAAGTTCAAATCGAGCAATTAAAAGAGAAAAGAAAAAGGGAAACTACTACTGCAATAGTAATTATTGGAGGTTCTTTAGTTTTGCTAGTTGCTGTATTTTTATTAACTCGTTCAAATAAGTAAAATGGCAGAAACACTAACAAGGAGTGAGGGTCAAATCGTTCTAGATGACATAAAAAAAGAAATCAAAAGATTGGATGCCCTAATCAAAGAAAAAAAGATTGTTGGAGCAACAGTAGAAGTTCTAGATGAGAAAAAAGATTTACTACAAAAGCAAATTGATAATATATTAAAGAAGGGTGGAATAATTACAGAGGAGGACTATAACAAATCTTATAATCTAATTAGAGGGCAAGAGGAAAAGGAATTGCTTGACCTTAGTAAAAAGGCTAAGAGAAGGCTAGTAATGTTTGCTCTAATTGGTGTAGGAATAATTGCTACATATTATTTACTTTCAAAAAAGAAATGAAATGAACGATAACATAAAAAAGGCGATTGTTGTAATTGGAGGAGGTGTACTCCTTTTTTGGCTTGTAAAGGATTTTGGAATCATGGGTAAGGAAAAGAAAAAAACCAAGAAAGAAGATGAGCCAAACATCGACCCAAAAGAATTAAAGAACAAAAGAAAGGCTAACGCATTTGTAGCAGTGAAGGCATACATAGATGCTATCAACAATAGAGAGAACGAGAAAGCACTTGATGAACTCAATCGTGAATTTGCCAAAGAGTTAAAAGTTCGTGTGTATCGTAGAAGTAAGGATGGCGTAATTGTTGCAACAGACCTTCAAGGGAATGTCATTTTGGAGAATAAATAATGAAAAAAATACCTACTTGGATATATGTATGGGTTTCCACGGCAGTAGCAGTAGGTTTGTTTTTGGCTTTTAGAAGCAAGAAAAAAGATAAGCCTCCTAAGAAAATTTTATTTGTTGGCGATTCAATTACTGCAACAACCTATCAAGGTAAGCCAACTGGTACTTACCCATTAATTATTGGTAGAAAAAGACCCGACTTAACCATAGATGTACTAGCGATAGGTGGTAAAACTACAAAGTGGATGCTTGAGAATCTACCTAGCAAAATCGCTAATGGTTATGATAGGGTTTATATATATGGTGGGGTAAACGATGCTTTTAGTCCTGTAAACCTTAATAGTGTTGTATCTAATGTTCAAAAGATGGTAGACCTTGCAAATAGTAATGGTGCTAGTGCTTATGTTGTTTTAGGATATGAGCCTAATGGCTTTATGGAATATAAAAAGATGCCTACTACTAGGTATGTGGGAACTAAAGAAGGGTATATACCATTAATCGCTAGATATAAAGAATTGCAGTCAAAATACTTAAGTGTAAAGGATGCTATTTTTGTACCTAAATTCCAACTAGGGTCAAACACTAGTGATGGAACTCATCCAAATGGTATAGGGCAAAACATAATTGCAGAAGATATAATGAAAACATTTTAGTAATAGATGCCATCATTTGCAGTAACCATAACAATCACAACCACACCAGCGGTAGCAGTCACTGCTAGTAATGTTACCTATGATGAAATTCGTAGGTCGTTGGGGGATTATGTGTACTTAGTAGAGAGGGTTTACCTATTTAGTAATAGTTTTCAACAAATAAATGGTGTTGTTAAATACCGACATTACTATGTGAATGGTAATATAAATGTTGAGAACCTTACCCCTACCATCGACCCATATCAAACTCAAAAATCGTTATTCTATGATACAAAAAAGTTTGATGTAATTTTAGATGGGCAAAGTAGTTTGAATTTTGATTTATTACCAAATGCAGAAATTAAATTAGAGTTTTTTACCAATAGATTGGCTAAGAGAGATGCTCTTGACATACTTACTCCTAACAATTTTAAGACTCTTGAGAGTTCAATGGGCAAATTCTCTTTTTTTGAGGATTGGGAAACTCAATTATAATTTATTTAAATGGCTAAAGAATATATTTCTATAAATATCAAGAATAATACAAATGGGAACATACCCATGAGTATTATGAGCAACCCTTCTAATTTAACTGATATTTCAAATCAAACTACAGAATACAGTTGGGATGTAACTTCACTTTCAATAACAACTGAAAATACTGTGATTATACAATATAGACCTAATGGCTTAGTAGATTTTACTTCTTATAGTACCCCACTTTTAACTCCCTCTTTGCAAGGGATTTTAGATGCCCTAAATACATTAGGTATAGGTTCATTCTTTTCTACTACTAGCGGTGGTAATACCTATATTAAGAACTATGACAATGATTATGTCTTTGGGCAATTAGATGTATTTGACTCAACTGGCACTGTTGTTACATGGAATGTTAATTGTATTGGTACAACAGGTAATAATGATGTTCAATGTGGATTCTTCTTTATATCTCAATTAAACCCATATAACGCAAGTACAACTGTGCCAGTGTCTTTTAGTGGGCAACAAGTTGATATTACTGGCGTAACATCAAATCAACCTACAACGAAGATTAAAATTATAAATCTTACCACTAGTACCTTTATACTAAACACAGGACTTGGGTCAGGTGTTCCGTATACCTATTCATTTAACGCAATCTATGGTAACGCATACCTAATTGATATTTATGATTTTTGATTAGGATTGCTCCTCACTAGAATTAAGTGTTCCATAAATATTCCTATATCTACTTTGCTTGGGTTGTCCATTCTCTATAATCTTAACCCCATTATTTTCATCGAGTGTAATTAAAGACCCACTTTCAATTAGTGAATCCATGCCTATCGCCTTTTTAGAATAGTAATCTTTAGGTAGCATCTTACTAAGTTGAATAAGGGCACATTTTCTTTCCATCCACCTATTTGGGTTATTCTTATCGTTAAAGTATAGGTCGTTAGGAATCTTGCTCATATCCCTAATTGCCTCTATCTCCTTCCTAGATATTACTGCAAATTGAT
>CAZWRD010000031.1:0-26719 GCA_964636105.1 uncultured Bacteroides sp. | reverse complement strand
GAAGATGGAAGACCAGAGACGGAAGACGAAACTTCAATTTTTAAACTTATTTGGATATTGTCCTTTTATAGCTTATTAAATGTTATGCTTTTCCTGTGATTTCCGGCACGGAGATTAATAAAATAGATTCCTTTTGATAAGTTTTGTAAGGAAATGTCTTTTTGGTGTAAACCCTTTTCCTGAAAATCATTTTCACAAATATTAAGCACAGTACGCCCGAAAATATCTGTAATATCTATTTGCATTTTGCTGTTGCTGTTTAACTGATATTTTAGTATCGCATTTTCGACTACAGGATTGGGAAATAAATTAATTTCAAACAAATCAGATTCGGTGCTTGTTATTCCCAAATCTAAATCAATCAGATAACGAGCTACAAATGTATTCCATCCTGTGCATCGGCCGGTATTTCCGAATACGAGCAATTTGCCGTTTTGCATTTTCAAATCCCAGATAGCTTCATTTATTCCTAAATCTTCGATAATCGAACCATTTGTACCAAAAGCACTGTCGATGCTTCCGTTGTAGTTTAATCTCATTAAAAGATAATCGTATTTATTTTCAGAAGAATGATCTTTCTGAATCCAACCACCTATGTAAATTTTATTATTCTGATATAATACCGGCGAAAAATAAATTTCAGTTGCTGAATTAAAGATTTTAATTCCATTTCCGTTGAAAGTATTGTCTATACTGCCATCGCTGTTGCATCTTATAATGAATGAATTCCAAACATAATTCCATGTAAAGAAATTTCCGGTAATCAGATATTTTCCGTCAGTTTGTTGTCTGATACATGAAATATTTTCCTGAAAAGTGCCAGAAATCCCCGGAATATTAATAGTTTGTGCATTAAATGATGCATCCACATTGCCCGTTGAATTAAGTTTCATTATTTTTATAGTAGTCTGATTGTAGGTATTATAGCCCACCATTAATATCTCTCCACTTGAGTTCTGAAACGAATTTTGAATGTAAAAATCATTGGTAGAGATATATGTTCCATTTGTTCCGTAAGTTGCATCAACGCTTCCATCCT
Source organism: uncultured Bacteroides sp. (assembly GCA_964636105.1). Lineage (GTDB taxonomy): Bacteria > Bacteroidota > Bacteroidia > Bacteroidales > JACABE01 > JACABE01. The sequence goes on along the minus strand of CAZWRD010000031.1, from coordinate 25,680 downwards.
GATTAAATCTGCTAATCTTCAGTTTGGTAGAGCTAGCAAAAGAAGTATCGTGCCCGATAATCACAATTTTGCTATTATCAACAAGAAACATATCACGCGAACAACGTCTGTCGTTATTATACATAAGAAAAAGATTAGTGGTCAAAATTCCGTTTGTGGCAAAACTGCTGTCAATTTGTCCGTTACTCTGCAATCTTGAAACAAGAATTTTTTGAAACAAACCATTACCAATAACCTGATCGGTCATAATTAAAAACTTACCATCATGAAGTTTAATAAGTTTTATCACTTCATTATCAGAATAACTTGGAGATGAATGCAAAAAGAGCCCTTGATAAGCACCCATATTAAAAAGACTGGTATCCTGCTGTCCGTTATGCTTAAAAGCACTCAAAAAATATTTGTTATCCCCTCCATTATTATGACGTCCGGCAATTATAAAATCGCCTTCTTCGTGAACATAACTGCTATAATAAAAATTGCCAAAACTAACAGGGTAAGTTTGAGGATAATTATACATATTGTAAAGCAAAGTGCCATTGGTGGCAAAACTGGAATCAATTTTCACATATTGCTGGGCATGAGTTGTGTTTATAAATATTAATAATAGTAAAGCAAATAATGCTTGAATAAATTTGGCAGTTTTTGAATTTACAATCAGATGATGCATAACTTCAGTTATTTAATTATTTTTTGTTTAAAGACAGAATGAGGTTACATATAGTTGCCTTTGGGCTTATATTTTTTATTTATCCCTAATTATCTAATTGGATAAACAAATAAAATTAATATGTATAAAATTGATACTTATTACAAATATGCAAATAAACCAAATATTGAATAAACATAAAATGCTGTTATTTTTTCACAAACATTATATAATGATAAACCAATGTGATTCATTGATTTTTTCATTTTTAAAAACATATAAACAATTATCAAAAGTCACTGTATAAAACTAATAATCAATTATCTATATTATTATAACTATCTTATAACCTTATCATTTTAAATGCATATGGAATATCATCTAAGTTTAATTTAAGATAATAAAAACCTTTTTGAAATTGAGTTGCATCAATTCTTATTTGTTGTTTAGAATTTTGATATGTATTAATTTTTTGTTCAAAAATCGTTCTTCCATTCACATCAAACAATTGAATTTCAATCCGATTAACTGATCTTAAATCTACATCTAATACGAAATAATCTTTAAAAGGATTAGGAAAAACAGAATATTTAGGTTTTTCAACATTTTTGGATGCCCCTACATTTATAAAAACATAATCGGAAGTATCTGAACTGCATGTATTATCGGTAACAACCAAAGAATAAAAAGCAGAAAGATAAGGACTTACAATAAGTTTCTGTTGAGTCTCTCCAATTAGTAAATTTCCATTCATAAACCACTGATTTCCATAAACAGCACTTGAAATCAATGTATCAGAATCACCATATACAATATCTATTGAAGGCTTAAATGGTATGTTTATCAATTGAACATAAATACTATCTTTTGCAGTACATCCATTACTAGATGTAACTGTAACAGTATAATTTTGAGAAAATACTGGGATGAAGACCTGATTTTGCAAAACATTATTATTCCATTGATAACTTACACCTCCTGTTGCAGATAAAGCAATACTTTTTCCCTGGCAAATACTGGTATCGTTACCAGCAAAAGCATTCGGTATAGGCTTAAAATCAACAATTATACTATCAGTCTTAATACATCCATTTTTATTAACACTTACTACATATAAAGCTGCATTATTTACAGTAATATTTTGTTGTGTACTGCCATTATTCCATAAATAAGTACTACCAGTATTGCCTGCATTAAGTACCAATTGACCAGGACAAACCAGAGTATCACTTCCCAGATTAACAATAGGATAATTTAAATTTCCTGACAAATTGGCATCAATCCAATTTAACCGATTTTGAATCCAATTTTTCATAGTTGTAATTTCGCCAGCATAAGTTGAAGCATAAGGAGTAGGATTGGGCCATGTATAAACTCCTAGAATTTGCCATTTTGCAAAATGTCTGTTTTGAGCCTCACTAAGTATTGAAGCCGTGGAATCTATAAAACTAAAAATGGCAGCGTTACTCAAAACATTTTGCCTCAATTGCGTGTAACGACATTTTAAATTATTTTTAAAAGTAGTATCTTGCATTAACTTAGCCCACCAAAAAGGCACAGTATATGTATCGGAACAAACCGTATTAAAATTATAAGCCCAACCAGTATATGTATTTCCACCACAATAATTTGCATTCCACCAAGCAATATTATAATCCCAAACAGGACCTATGTAAAGTTTTCCTCCATGTGAATATCTATCTTTATACAAAAAAGCACTTAAACGATAGCTGTCAACATTCTTACTTATTTCATTTACAATTATATAATCAATAAAAGAATTAACATCAATATATTTTCTGTAGCCATTTATTGGATCATTATAACTTGATGACTTTAAAACAACTTCAAAAGAATCAATATATGATTTTATATAATTCTTTTGGGGTGTATTTATCGTCAAATTATCTGGATAATCATATAAAAAACGAATATATTTATTTATTGATGATTTATAAAGTGAATTCCATCCATCGTTACCTCCACTTCCATTAGGTTTATCAATTTTTACAATATACCCTCCAGTAAGCTGATCGCCAATTGTATCACTAATCTTTAATTTAGAAATATTTACTCGCATGGTATCACGCTTAATCTTCTCCATCCAAACATAAATCCCCATATATTGACCATTCAACACCAACTCACAATACTTGGTTCTTACAGCATAATTGCCCATTTTATTTGCAATTGAATATGCTAAGACATTTCTCAAACAAGTTTTATCATTATAAGGGGCGTATAATATCCATGAATTTTCTGAAGGCATACCCAAAATTGCTGTATCATTTTCCAAACCATTAATATTTCTAGTTTCAATACTATAAGATTTTTGAGGAAAACTCAATGAAGTAGAACCTCTCAATTCAATACCAATTTTATTATTGTAATTATTAAATGAATCTGTAAGATAATTCCTTACCCCAACTCCATTATATATAATACCCATATTTGCATTAATTTTGGGTGTGTCGGGTATATTTATATTATTTGTATTTATAACAATAATAGGTAAATCTGAAGATGTAAAAACATCTTTACTCTTAAATACAGTATTTATATTATCAGTTTTTTTTGATTCTTGTGCAAAAAGCGACTGAAATTGAAAAAAAAACACCAAAACAATTGAAATTACAAATACCTTCATATAACATAAATTGTTTAAAAAAACTAATTATTTCATTTTCTGATATTGTAATACAATAAAATATCAAATTAATTATTAAAAAAGACAATCTATTTAATAATTAATTGAACACACGAATTGTAAGCAACTAATTATAAAACACTAACAAAACCTTTGTTAATTTCAAAATAATATTTAAACAAGTATCAGAACATTTTTTTTTCAAAGGTATTCTTTTTTAATTGTTTTTATACAAATATCTGAAAAATTTTATCAATTTAATTTACAAATTTACTCAACCCAAATTAGTTAAAATGCAAAACGTTGTCAAATAAATATAATTAAGTATGCATACTAATCTTTATCTCCGCAATCAATCATTTAAATATTTGATAATCTATATCTTACTCAACAAACATTTATCATTCTACAATTCAGATTTTCAATTAGTCATTACACAATTCGCTAATTGAAGGAAAAAATTGATTTTCAAATTATTGAATTGATGAGTTTGGTCAAAAAAACAAAAACCTATCAAATTTTAAAAACCTTTTAAACTTATTATCAGCAATTTATGATATAATTGTATGATAGCAAAAACCTATACAAACTAAACTCATCGACAAAAACAATAAAGCAAAAATGAACATATCTATAAATCGTGTTTGTAAATAACTAATAAAAACCAATAACTGCAAGTTAATCAACAACTTTCTATCCAAACTTCTATAATTTGACTTCTAGAATAAAATCATTTAACGATCATTTTTTCAATTATTAATCATTCAAAAAATCAAATTACAATTTAAGCAAGCTCAGTAATAAAAAAAATTTAACTTTTATCTAACTCATTTTTATAAAACAAATTGAGATTATTTCAAAAAAAAGTTGTAGGTTTGAAGCTCAATTTTTTAACACACAAAAATTTGTTATGCATTGTAATATAAAGCTTAACCCGAATCCCTTGGTTCAATATTTAGAAAAACCAAGTAGCGAATTCACTAAAAACGACATTATAAAATACATCGAAGAAAACGGTATTGAAATGCTTAATTTCAGATATGTTGGATGCGACGGCCGTTTAAAAAGTTTAAACTTCGTTATAAACGACATCGAACACCTTGATGCTGTGCTTAGTTGCGGCGAAAGAGTAGATGGCAGTAGCTTGTTCAAACATATCGAAGCCGGCTCGAGCGATTTGTACGTAGTACCACGTTATCGTACTGCTTTTTTAAATCCGTTTACCGATATTCCAACTCTCGATATCCTATGCTCTTATTTTAATAAAGATGGCGAATTACTCGAAAGTGCACCCGAAAACATTATGCGCAAAGCACATCAGGAGCTAAAAGCCAAAACAGGCCTTGAATTTGAAGTAATGGGCGAACTGGAATATTATATTATCAGTCAGAAAGAAGACATTTTCTTAGCCGATGATCAACGCGGATATCACGAATCATCACCATTTACTAAATGGGAACAGTTGCGAACCGAAGCCATGCACGCCATTGCAATGGTAGGTGGAAATATCAAATACGGACACTCTGAAGTTGGTAATTTTACAGTTGGCGATACTACATACGAACAAAATGAAATTGAATTTCTGCCAGTTCCATTGGAAGAAGCCGCAGATCAGATTATCATTGCCAAATGGATATTACGCACATTGTCATATAAATATGGAGTTACTATAACTTTTGCACCCAAAATTACCGTTGGGAAAGCCGGAAGTGGAATGCACATCCATACCCGCCTGATGAAAGATGGCAAAAATGCCATGGTAGAAAATGGAAAATTAACCGATATAGCCCGCAAAGCAATTGCAGGTTATTTAAGTTTGGCACCTTCTTTAACAGCCTTTGGCAACACCAATCCATCATCATATTTCCGTCTGGTACCACATCAGGAAGCACCAACCAATATCTGTTGGGGCGATCGCAACCGCTCGGTATTAGTAAGAGTACCATTGGGATGGTCGGGCAAAAAGAACATGGCTAAAATGGTAAATCCTTTGGAAGCAGATGTTGAACAGGATTTTTCTTACAAACAAACAGTTGAGTTTCGTTGCCCTGATGGTTCGGCCGATGTTTATTTGTTGCTTGCCGGTTTAACAGTGGCTGCTCGTCATGGTTTTGAAATGGAAAATGCACTCGAATTTGCTCAAAAAACTTATGTTGATGTAAATATTTTCCACGACGAACATAAGAATGTTGCTTCAAGTTTAGACCACCTTCCTACATCATGTTACGAATCAGCATTAAAACTCGAAGAACAGCGTCATATTTATGAAAAATATGGTGTATTCAGCAAAAGCATGATAGATGGAACCATTAAAATGCTAAAAGAGTACAACGATCAGAAATTAAGAGAAGAAATTCATTGCAATCGCGAAAAAATAATGAAACTTGTTCATAATTATTTCCATTGCGGATAGTTTATCAAATCTATAAAACAAAAGGCTAACTCAAAAAAAGTTAGCCTTTTGTTTTATACGAAATAAAATAGCTTGAAATTATCCCAATATTCTCTTCAAATTTCTTTCTTTCATCATATTAAGCAAAGCAGCCGGATCATTAAAACGGCTTGTAAGCATCATTGCAGCAATAATGTAAGGTTTAAAACCAGCTTCTTTATAAGTTTCAATACGATATTTCTCAAATACATCTTTCGAAACTTCACCTTCTTTACACGAAACACCCGAAATATCAGCGGGTAAACAGTGCATATACAAAGCCTCGCCGTTTTTGGTAAGTTTCATCTTTTCTGCATCGCATTCCCAGTTTTTAAACTTGGCATTGTTAGTCAAACAGCTTTTTTCCAAATCTTTCAAACCGTCTTTATCATTGGCATAAAGCAATTTTGTACGGGTTTCCATCACCGAATAAGGTGCCCAGCTTTTAGGATAAACTATATCCGCATTTTTAAAAGCATCTTCCATCGAATTTGCTACTTTGAAACTTCCACCACTTGCTTTTGCATTTTTTTCAGCAACTTGCAATACATCAGGTATTAAATCATAACCTTCAGGATAAGCAAGTTTCACTTCCATTCCATAACGAGTCATTAAGCCAATAATACCCTGAGGTACCGAAAGTGGTTTTCCATAACTTGGCGAATATGCCCAGGTCATTGCTATTTTTTTACCTTTCAAATTTTCTAATGAACCAAAATAATTTTTCAAATGAAGCAAATCAGCCATACTTTGAGTAGGATGATCAACATCGCATTGCAAGTTAACTACAGCTGGACGTTGAGGCAATACACCTTCTTTAAAACCTTCTTCCAATGAATCAGCAACTTCTTTCATATAAGTATGACCTGCACCCAAATACATATCATCACGAATACCAATAATTTCAGTTAAAAACGAAATCATATTTGAAGTTTCTCTAACAGTTTCGCCATGAGCAATCTGTGATTTTCCTTCATCTAAATCCTGAACTGTAAGCCCCAGCATATTAGCAGCTGATGCAAACGAAAATCTTGTTCTGGTTGAATTGTCTCTGAACTGCGAAACAGCCAATCCTGTCTCAAAACACTTGGTTGAGATATTCTCAGCATTCAGGTTTTTAAGTGCTTCAGCAACATGTAATATCATTTCGAGTTCAGCCGCTGATTTATCCCATGTTAATAAAAAGTCTTTGCCATATAAATTGGCGTTGCCATTTTTTATTACTTCAATATTTTTTTTAAAATTATCCATAAAAAAGTGTTTAGTACAAAAAAGCTTAATTTATCTGCAATCAGTTGCATCTAAATTAAGCATTCTTTATTGATTATTAAATGTTTATTTTCTCAAAATAAAAATTTTAATGATTATTTACAATCAACTATTGATTTAACATTACAGGCATTACAAGCATCAAAATGTCTTCATCTTTATTTTCATTATCAACAGGAACCAAAATACCGGCTCTGTTTGGTTGAGACATTTGAATAGTAATCATTTCATTATCGATATTATTTAGCATTTCCTGTAAGAACTTTGAATTAAATCCAATTTCCATAGGTTCTCCTTCATAAGTACATGCAAGTCTTTCACGGGCTTCATTTGAATAATCGATATCTTCAGCTGTCATTATAATTTCTTGTCCATTCATTTTCATACGAACCTGATGTGTTGACTGATTAGCAAAAATAGCTACACGTCTAATTGCATTAAGGAAAGAAATTCTGTCAACAATCAATCTGTTAGGATTTTCCTTTGGTATTACAGCTTCGTAATTTGGATATTTACCTTCAATCAAACGACAAACCAATTCAATATTATCGAAAGAAAAATATGCATTTCGATTATTATACTCAATTCTAACTTTTGTATCTTTGTTTTGCAAAGAATTTTTCAACTGAGTTAATGGTTTCTTTGGCAAAATGAATGATGAAGAATTTTCAACTTTAGCATCTGTTCTTTTATATCTAACAAGTTTATGAGCATCAGTAGCAACAAAAGTAAAATCATCTGGAGTAAATTCACAGAAAATTCCTGACATTACTGGACGAAGTTCATCGTTACCAGTAGCAAACATTGTTTTAGAAATCGCATTAGCAATTATTTCAGAATTTACTTCTGTAATTGTAGTATCTTCCAAAACAGGTATTTGAGGAAACTCGTCAGCATTTTGACCACTTAATTTATATTTACCTTCTCCGGCTGAAATTTCAATACTGTAATTTTCAGAATCAATAGAGAATACCAATGGAATATCGGGAAAAGTCTTTAATGATTCTAATAATTTTTTTGCTGGAATAGCAACTATACCTTCCTCTGATTCGCCTAAAGTTTCGTTATCTAAAGGAATATTTACTGTCATAGTTGTTTCTAAATCAGAAGCAGTAACAACTAAACTGCCATCTTTAAGTACAAACAGAAAATTTTCAAGTATCGGTAATGTACTATTTGAACTTAACACACCACTTATGGTTTGTAAATTTCTCAATAACAATGGACTTTGAACTATGAATCTCATGGTTTTATTTCTTTATTTATTTAATTATGCAAAAATATATTAAAATAAGTTTACTTTGAAATTTTTTTTATTCTTTTTTACTTTTTATTTTTATTAGGTCTAAAAAAACTAATTGGCTTCAAAATTTGGTTAAAGGTAAAATATTGTAGATAAACAAAATCCTTATCATCATTAACTAAACCATAAAACCGATCTCTGTCAACATAAATAGCTTGACCTGTAACTTCATCAATACTACCTACTTCCGCTAGTTTTAAAAATCCTTTTACTTTATATACTTTACCTGTAATATCATTTATAGTTAAAATTGCCATAGGTATTTGTGAAGTAATTGAATCAATATCATGTTTGCTCATATTATTTCTGAATGCTTCGAAGTTTACATTAGTAAATGAACTCATATAATCCAATACTTTTAATGTATCGTATCCATTCATAACCATATTCTTTGATAAAGCTTTAACTTCAAAATCACGATCAAATCGGGTAATTTCAAAAGATGAATCAGGGGCAGCCGGAAATTCTAATCTAACTGATTTTATTTCACCAATTTTTAAATCACATATAGCATGATTACGCCAATCAGATTCAAGTGCTGTATAACGAGGCGACAAAAAACCCCTGAAACCTGGAATATAGCAAATAAAGGGTTCATCAGAACCTTGCATCAACATAAATGTTCCATTATTATCTTGAGTTTCATCACCCACATAATAAACTTTGGTAAGTTTTTCGTATGGAAACCATTTAATCTTATTAAAAAAATCAATACGGTAAACAGTCTGATAAATTTCAACTTTGGTACTTTTGGAAGATAACCATTTTATTACATTGTTTCTACCAGCTATTGTAACTGGCTCTTTCACTCTAAGTTGAGTAACAGTTTCCATTAAAATATCAATACCATCAGCACGAGCTTGATATTTATCGTTTACCAACCATTTGGTTTCATCTAATCGTTTTAGTGTTACTTTATTATTTAGTTTATCAGACATAAATATTTTGGTAATTGTTGCAGGATCTTCAACTGCAAAATCAGCTTTTATAGTACTATTCGAACTTTTCAGAATCAGAATAAATGCGAAAACTGCCAATACCAAAGTAGCTAGAGCAATATATTTGTTTTTAGTCATTTTTTATATGTAATTATTATTTTGTATAACGTCTTTTTCTTAAAAATGAAATAATTAAAGCAAAAATAATGATTAATAAAATTGGGAAAATAATATTTATTGTCTGCCATTTTACTTTCGATTGTTCTATTTTGGTTTTATCCAATAATCTGAGTTTCAATTCACGTGATCTTACAGTAATTAATCCAGAATCATCACACAAATAGTTCATACAATTCAATATAAACTCTTTGTTACCAAACATCTGACCAGTATATTGGTCGTAACCCAAAGGTAATGGATATCCTTTTGAATAATGAAACTGACTTTTAATAATATCACCATCCGAAACAACAATCATACTGGTTGGCTTACTTTCATCTTTAAAACCCATATCTTCACTAGTAGCAATTTCCGAGGCTAAACGGTTCACAAAATTAGATTGAAATTTACCTTCTAACAATAAGGCAACAGTTTGGAAAGGTTTATTATACAATCTTTGTTCAGGATCTTTTTTTAATATTTCTAAATCGATGATTACGGGAGTGTTTACTAAACGAGTATATTGTGATGAAGTTAACAAAACGGTTTTTTTAATTCCATTTTCAATGGTATCTATACTACTAATAAATTCAGATTTAATTGCATTCAAATTTCTAACAATAGGATGCTTGTCAACAGGCATTAAAATCGGGAAAAAATTCCAAGGTAAAAAACTGGTTTTGGGCTGATTACCCATTTTGCCAGTAACAATTGGTATGGGCAATGAATTAATATCCATTATTAGATTTGTATTCAAGCGAAAACCGTATTTAAAAAACAAATCAGCTAAATTTAATTCATTGGTAATTCCAACAGTTTGAGAACTCCCTTTCAAACTATCCATACTGGCAAAAACAGGATCTATCATCCACAAAACCTTACCACCATACATAATGTATTGATCGATAATGAATTTGTCCTTGTCAGAAAAAGAAGAATCAGGTTTAGCAATAATAATCGCTTTGTATTTATTTTGAATTTTTGGAGCTGCAGTATCAGAAGTAATTCTTTGGGTTAGTGCATTCACCTTTTCATTAATCCAAACTCGTTCAACATCATAATATTCGTTTAAGGCATTGGTGATATCATACATTTCGTATTTTTTCAATTCACCATGTCCTTCAATAATAGCAATTTTGGGTTTCAAACGTACATCTAACTTTCTGATAACATTAGAAATATTATACTCTAATGCTTGAATTGAATTGTTAATAACATTTTCAGATTCAATACCCATTTGATCCATTAGCAATTGCAATGGAATTGTATGGGTACGATATGAAACTTCTGCTCCGGGAAAGATAACTTGTTCTTTTGTTACACCTTTATCTTTAGTTTGCAAATTAGTTGGCAAGATACCCTTACCAACTAATTGTTTATACATTTCATTTCTTACTTTTTTATCAACAATTGCACTGGGATCAACAAATTCGTATTGAATATTTTTGTTATAAGCTCTAAATTCGTCAAGCATTTCCTGAGTTGAATTTCTCAATCGTTTAAATCCTGCTGGCAAATCACCTTCAAGATATACTTTCACATACAAAATATCATCAAGACCCTTTAATAAATTTTTAGTTGCTGGCGATAGAGAATATCTTTTTTCAGAAGTTAAATCGAAACGTGTATAAACGTAAGACCCAATAATGTTCAAAAATAAAATAATCAGCAAACTAAAAACTAACTGACTGATATTTTGACGCTTTATGCTTTTTTTCTTTTTTTCCATACCTTAAAATCAATATTTTTTACCATTTACGACTTTGAAGCGAAAGCTTGGTCAACAATACAAAAAAAGTAATAATACTTAGATAATATAAAATATCACGTGTGTCAATAACCCCACGGCTGATTGATGCATAATGATGACTGATTCCTAACGACTTAATAAACAAATCAAATTGTCCGAATAATGAAAGAGAATAAATTAATTCGAAACCCATATAAATACTTCCACATAAAAAAACGGAAATAATAAATGAAACAATCTGATTATCTGTGATTGAAGAACTAAAAATACCAATTGCAGCAAAAGCAGCACCCAAAAGCAAAAGACCAATATATGAACCCCATATTCCACCCATATCCAGATTACCTTTAGGCAATCCCAACTGATAAACGGTAAACAAATAAATCAAAGTAGGTAATAAAGAAAAGATAATCAACACAATACTAGCAAAATATTTAGCAAGTATTATTTGCATGTCAGTAATTGGTTTGGTAAGTAATATTTCAATTGTTCCGCTTTTCCGTTCGTCTGCAAACGACCGCATTGTAATTGCAGGAATTAAAAATAAAAAAACAAAAGGTGAAATTAGAAACAAACCGTCCAACCCGGCATAACCATAATCTAAAATATTGAAATCTAATGGAATAAACCACAAAAACAATCCATTGATTATCAAAAAAACAATAATTACAATAAATCCGATAAGCGAACTTAAAAAATTACTTACTTCTTTTTTTAATAAAGTGAACATAACAACGATGTTTATAAATAGCTTGCGAAATTACGTCTTTTTTACGAATTTTGGGAAGCATTAACAATAATTAAGACTATGAAATAATAAGAATTATCAAGTTAAAAATGTAAAAATCAAAAGAAAAAACTACTTAAATGTAATTGTAATGATATCAAAATAATCTAATCCAAGCAAACTTTTGGCTTTATCAGAACTTAAAGCTATTTGCATCAAACCATTAGAACCAAACATAGCCAGAATATCACCCTCTCTAACATCGGTATAAGATTTTGAAATTCTTTTAATTGTATTTTTTCTAACTTCAATTACAAAATCTCTCCCTTTTTGAACTTTTCTAAATTGATTTTCAGAAATATTAGTTATAACATTTTCATATACATCTACATAAATAACCATACCTTTTATTGAATTATCATCAAGTATTGGTTTTAATCTGAGCTTATCATTTAAAGTAGTAATTGGACTCCCTAATTCTTCTATTCTACTCCCTTTTGCTATCATACATGCTGCTTTTACAAAAACATCTTTAGTTGAAAAAGTAAAATAATCACTATCCTGTGGAATTTCAATTTCTATAATTTTTTCAGGTAAATTATCAAAAATTAAAGAAAAAATTCCATTATCGGCTCCAATAAAAAAATGATTTTTATATTCTATAGCAACATGAGGCGTTTCAATAGAAGCAACTGTATTAATACCAACTATATGAATACTTCCATTTGGGAAAAAAGGATAAGAATTTCTAATGATGAATGCAGCTTGAGCTAAATCAAATTGAGGCACTTCGTGACTAATATCAACAATATGAGCTTCAGGCAACAATGAAAATATTGTCCCTTTAACAGCAGCAAGGTAATGATCCTTGAGCCCCCAATCGCTTGTAAGTGTAATTATTGGCATTTGCATTTTATTGAAATATTTTTCAAAATTAATAAAATATCTTTAATTGTCGAGATTTTTTATAATTTTGATTTTTTAAAATTATACGTTTTTATAAAAATTATGAGTGAAAAAATTATAACATTAGATGCTATTGATCCTGTTGATATATTTGGAGTTAACAATAAAAATATTGACTTTATTAAACACTTTTTTTCGAAACTAAAAATAATTGTTCGTGGTGAAGAAATAAAAATTTTAGGAGATGAAGATGAAATAATAATGTTTGAAAAGAAGTTTCATTTAATATTAACTCACTTTGAAAAATTCGGAAAAATTAACGAAACCAATATCATAGAAATAATGGAAAGTAATGAAAATTACTTAAATATGGAGTTAAATAATGATGTTTTGGTACATGGAAGAAATGGATTGATTGTAAAAGCACGTACGGCTAACCAAATAAAAATGGTTGAAGCTGCAAAAGAAAATGATTTACTATTTGCAATAGGACCAGCAGGAACTGGAAAAACATATACTGCTGTTGCTTTAGCCGTAAGAGCTCTAAAAAACAAAGAAGTAAGAAGAATTGTTTTAACTAGACCTGCTGTAGAGGCTGGAGAAAATCTTGGTTTTTTACCTGGCGATTTACGTGACAAATTAGATCCATATTTACAACCACTTTACGATGCACTTCGTGATATGATTCCAACACAAAAACTATTATCCTATTGGGAAGATGGAACAATTGAAATTGCTCCTTTGGCATTTATGAGAGGTAGAACTCTTGACCATGCTTTTGTAATTTTAGATGAAGCCCAAAATGCAACAGAAAGCCAACTCAAGATGTTTTTAACACGTATGGGAAAATCAGCTAAATTTATTGTTACAGGAGATATAACTCAAATAGATTTGCCAAAAAATCAAGCTTCTGGTTTGGTTCAGGCTTCAAAACTCTTGCAAAATATCGAAGGAATATCAATAATTACTTTAGACGAAAAAGATATTATCAGACATAAGTTGGTAAGCAGAATTATAAAAGCTTATGATAATAAAGCTGTTAACTAATTTTCAAAAAGAATTAGTAACTCCAAAATCAAGTTTTATTTACTTTTTTTATTAACAATAGATTGTTCTTAAAATACAATTAATTTATTGTATATTTGTAAAACTATTCATATATTTGAACAATTAATAATTGTCTCAAAAAAAGGCACTTATTTTAAATAAAAAACATTTATTTACATATATTTATGATTATGAAAAAAACGTTTACTTTTTCAAGATACATCTTATTATTAGTTATTCTGTTGAATTGCTTTAATTTAAAATCTCAAAACAGCGACTTCAATAATGGACTATTTAACAACTGGAGTGTAAATTTACATGCTGGAAACACACAATATTTTGGTGATATCAGCAATGGAAGTAACCCATTTACTTTACTCCAATACAATACAGCATGGGCTTATGGTATTGGAGTATCAAAACAAATTAGCCCTGTGTTTGGAATCAGATCACAATTTGTAAAAGGAAAATTCAAAGGAAGAAAAGACAATTATACAAATGGAGCCCCTGCAAACCTTAAATTTACTGCAGATTATTTTGAATTAAACCTCAATACAACAATTGATTTATTCAACATAATTATGAGTTATAATGCTGAAAGAAGAATAAATCTTTATGGAATCTTTGGAATCGGATTAAGTCATTTTCAAGGTGAAAGCATTAACTACAAAACAAACACTCTCATTCGTTCATTTGGGCATGATATGGGAAGCGGACTATTTGGATGGCAAGTAGAAGGCATGCTTTATGGAGGAGGTGGATTAAAAGTAAGAATCAACAAATCATTTGATGCATTTGGAGAAATTACTTTAAAATCAATTGCTAATGATGATTTAGATGGTAAAGTGGGAGGTTTTAAATTTGATATGTTTTCATATAACTGTATTGGTATTTCATACAATATAGGAAATGCGGAAAAGAAAAAGAAGGTTATTTTTGAAGAACCTAAAATTCAAGATATCGAACCTGTTAAAGAACCAGAACCATCAGTGGTTGAGGTCATTAAAGAAGAACCTAAAATCATTGAACCAGTTGTTACAAATATTGAACCAAAAGTTGAACCAATCATTTTAGAAAAACCAGTTCCAACACCACAGCCCATAGTTGTTACACCATCAATAAACAAAGAGTTTAAGGTACAAGTGTTGGCTTCAAAAACCAAAGTTGATATCGCTTCAATACAAAAAAGATTTTCAATATCAGATCCAATCAGAGAAGATTATGATGGAATTTGGTACAGATACTCTGTAGGTTCACAACAAGAATTGTGGAAAGCAAAAGAAGATGCTAAAAAATTAATCTCTAAAAACAAAGTATATGGTGCATTTGTTGTTGGCATTAAAGATGGCAAAAGACTGAATAGTTATAGAGAATTATTGAATGCAACTGAAAAAGAAGAAATGAACAAAACGCTCAATGAAGTAAATGCAACCGTTTCAAAAGAAGGTATTTTATACAGAGTTCAGATTGTAGCTTTAAGTAAAAAAATGAAAAATGAAGATACTTTCAAACAAAAATACAAAATTACTCAAGAGATTTTTGAAGAAATTATAAACAATCTTTATATCTATACTACTGGAAATGAAACCGAATTTACAAAAATAGTTGATATAAAAAACAGAATAAGAGAAAATGGTATTAAAGATGCATTTATTGTTACATATAAAAACAATAAAAGAGCATCAATTAATATGGCACAATAATAATACATTAATCCAAGAAGTAAAGTTATAAAAACTTTACTTCTTTTTATATTTCTTTTAATGGCAAAAACTACTAAACGTAAAATAATAATTCTAACAATATTTTATTTAATTATTCTAACTCCATTAATTTTATGGATTTTTTGGTTATTAACACCAAAAAAAGAAATATCAATACTAATATACGACAAAACTGTTCTTAAAAAAGAAGGTGTTGAGCATAGAGGATTCAATTGGATATTAAAGAATTTCAAATACGTAAAAAACGATAGAAATTTTTACAATATTTCTGAAGATTATATTGGGTTTTTCCCTTTAGAAAATGAAAAATTTTACGTAAAAGACCTAAGTAAATATACAGAATCTGAAATAGAAAAATTAAGTCAAAAATACGATATGACCTATTACACAGATATGTATGGTATTTACCGAGAGGAATGGAGCAGACAAACTGAATACACTGAACATTCACCCAAAATATATGGGGGTATGGATTACAATGATTATCTGTTCCTAAAAAAAATGAAAGAGAAACAAAAACTAATAATTTCAGAATTTAATTTTATACATCACCCCACATCTTATAGTGTTAGAAGAAATGTAGAAAATTTATTTGGGTTTAAATGGACTGGTTGGACTGCACGATATTTTGACTCATTTGACACCATTAAAAATGAAGAATTACCTAAATGGGTAATCAGGCTATATCGTCAGCAACACAATAATACTTGGCCATTTACAAAAGATGGTATTGTTTTTGTGCATGAAAATGAAACAATATGTATTCTAGAAAATGAAACTGATTTAAAATATCCGCTTCCGATAATCAAAACCAACGATTTTGGTGTAAATAAATACAATATTCCCGAAGAAATAAATTATCCTTTTTGGATTGACATCACATTTCCTAATAACGAAATAAACAAGACCATTTCTACCTTTAATATATACCCTAACAACAGAGGAGACTCAATATTAAGAAGATATAACATTCCGATTGTTTTCCCTGCTTTTTTTGAACATGAAAGTGATTATAGATTCTATTATTTTGCCGGTGATTTTGTTGATAGTGATATTAAATTTGGATTTGTTTATTTTAAATGGGCAGATAAATTTCAAAAATATTTTTACACAGAGAGTAAACTTAATGCTAGAATGTATTTCAATTGGAATTACTATGTACCTATTGTTAAAAAAATTATGAATGATTATTATAAAGATATTAAAAATGAAAATGAGTAAAATAAAAATAAAATGAAAAAGTAGAGAGCCAATGTTGCTCTCTTTTTTTTATAATTCTCTGTTATTTTTTAATATATCAATCAAAAAAATACAGTTTATACCAATGGAATATATATTAGTGATTTTTAAAAATGTTATTATACCAATTAGAAGATATTATAGTTTCAAAAGTGAAACGATTTAACTATTACTTATTTCAATACTGTTTAAAAGTTATTGCATCCTTTTACAACTGAAAAACAATTGGTTAATAGACAAGAAATTGATTGATATATATACAAATAATAATTTAGTTATTATTGAAAAGAAAAACCAAACAATCAAATTTAGGATTTTCTATTTTAACGTTTTCCAAAACCTTTTCTTTCCATTTGCCCCCAACCTGTTTTACGATTTACAAAGAAATCAAAATTACCTTTTAATGAATAGTATACAATAAATGGGTGATAAATAATGGGTTCAATCCAAGCAGCTAATAACATCAATAAGATTTCACGCTTCTTTTTATATCTGTGATAAGTCAACTCTTCAAATAAAATAGAATATGTTGAAAATGTGATAGCAAAAGCATATACAAAACCATAAACAATTAAAAAGAACGACCAATTAACTTGCCCTAGCAGAGCTGAAAAGATAAAATAAAGCAACCCAAAAAATTCTATCAATGGAGCTAACCATTCAATAAAAAACCAGAAAGGATAACTTAGTAACCCCATTAAACCATATTTTGGATTAAAAAAGACCTTTCTATGTAAGAATAATGTATCAATATTTCCTCTAGTCCATCTGTTTCTTTGGCGACTTAATACCCTAAATGATTCGGGTGCTTCTGTCCAACAAAGTGGATCTGGAATATATGAAACTCTATATGGCAATTTGTTATCACACATATATATACGCATACGAACAACGAGTTCCATATCCTCTCCAACGGTTTCAGCAAAATAACCACCGCATTTTATGGCAATTTCTTTATTAAACATGCCTAAAGCACCTGAAATAATTAGCAAACCATCTAATGTACTCCAAGCCATTCGACCCATTAAAAATGCACGAGTATATTCCAATACTTGCATTAAAGGTAAAAATTTCTTAGGAAGATTAACTTCTATTAACTGTCCATCTTCAATTACACAAGAATTTGCAATACGTATTACACCACCTGTAGCAATAACCTTTTTATCAGCATATTCCATAAAAGGTTTTGCAAGTTTCAACAAAGCATCAGATTGAATAATAGAATCGACATCAATTGCAACAAAATAATCTTTGGTAGATGCATTAATACCCGCATTTAAAGAGTCAGCTTTGCCCCCATTGAATTTATCAACTACAACTAATTTATCAAATGATTTGTTTCTAGACTTGTAAATGCCTCTGATAGCTTGTGTTTCAATACGACTACCAATTGCAAAATCAACCATTTCTAAATCATAAGCTTTTATTACCAAATCCAAAGAATTATCAGTGCTACCATCATTTACCAATACCACTTCGTAATTATGATAATAAAGAGATAATAAAGCTCTTACATTCTCAACAATGGTTTTACTCTCATTAAATGCTGGGGCAATAATTGATACAGATGGTACTAAAGGCGATGATAAAATTACATTATAATCAACATAACTATTTTTTTGCAGATAGCGAAGCAAAGAGAAAGCAGAAATAATTGCAAGAATTACATAAGCAGATAAAATGAATACAGAGTAGCCAAATATAATCCTTTCTATAAAAAACTGAAAAATACTAAATACACTTCCCATTATTAAATCCTTTCATCAAAAACGTGTTTTATAATCGCATTAAGTTCTGCATCATTGGATTGAGAGTATCGCTTAAGCTCAATTTGGCCCTTGACTCCTAAAGCAAACATTGCTTTTGCTGCATCTAATTTTATATATTGAGGTGCATTACTTTCAATAATACCTCTGAGAAAATCTTTATTCCCATCATCTGCAAGTCGTTGCATTGATCTTAAAATAAGCACTTTATATTCATCTTCCACTTCATTATAAATTTTCATCAATTCTGGTACAACCTCTACATATCCTAATTCTCCAGCTGCAATAATGGCTGCTTCTCTCAAATTTAAATTAGGATGTTTAAAGAATTTTATAATTTTTGGAGCATTCATAATTTGGCGATAAACCCTAATCATTTCAATGGCAAAAAGCACAACCGTTTCATTTTCTACCATTAACCATTTACTAAAGTCAGGGATTTCATATGAATTGCGTTGCATCATTACATGCACATTTAATTGTTCCCAAGGCAAAAATTGTTGAGTTAGCTTTTCAAGGAAATAATATGGATTTTCTTCATTAAGTTCTATAAGTGCCATTTGAGCCTCTGCTCTCAATATTTCATTCTTACTATTAAGCAACTTTTCTATTTCTGACTTAGAATTATATGCTTTCATACGTGTTAATTCTCTACATCCTTTTACCTTAATAAACCATCTTCTGTTTGATAACTTTTGCACAGAATCTTTATCAAGTTCCATATTAAAATACAAAACTTTTAATTTTTCTAATACTTCTCCAGCCAAATCTACACATAACTTCATCAACTCATCAAGCAAAATATTTCGCTTAAAACTTCCGGATGTATTTCTTAACTTATTATATGCAGCCTTTTCGGCACTTGGATCAAATAAAAATTCAGCTAACAATAACTGAAAATCTTCCTCTACTTTCTTAATTCTTTTTTCTTTTCTAATTTTACGAATTCTACTAATAAATACAATTGTAATAACAACTATTAAATTTACAAAGAAATAAATAATTAAAATTACCAAAACCCAAATAAAGAAACTCTTATCCGAATTTATTCTAATATTATCTTTAAACCTAGTAAAAATTGATTTTTTAACACGTTTTGTTGTGTCTCTTATTGTATCATAACTTAATGAATTTGATGGATATTGAACATTTTCAACTGGAGATTCATTAATTATGAGCTCATTATTTACAGCTTGATCGCTTTTGGTAATTTCGGAGTTGCTCTCTAAAGTTGAAATTTCCGAAGTTTGTATCGCTCTTTTTGATATATTCTTAAGTTTATCTGGGCTAATATGGTACAAAATAATATTATGTGAAGAATTCACATCCATTTTAACTGGAGCTTCTATTTCTTTTACGTCAGGTTTAGGTTCTTCAACTTTTGGTTCTGGTTTTGGTTTTTCGATCTCTCGTTTGATCTCAACTTTTTTGGGTTTAGGTTCAGTTTTAATCTTAACTGGCTTATACTCTTTTCGAACAATTGCTTGATTTGTTTCCCTTTTTGAAGGAAAGCTTTTAGTTTGTAAATCCTGTTTTTTTTTAAATACTTCTTTTTTTGTTACATTTCCACCTATTCTCTTGTTTCCAAAATAAGTAACAATAAACGCATCAGTTACCTTATCTATAGTTTTTAATCTAGCATATAAGTTTTTGGCATCATCATAATTTTCAAAATTACCAACTGTATATTTGTAATAATTATTATCTAATTCTTCAATAATATCTTCAGCAATATTAAGTTGCAATTTTAACTCATTAATTGGAATTTGTGTTGCCGAAGCTCTTATTTGAACTCGATAACTTACTTTTTGATTAACCTGAAATGTGGGTATAGTCTCTTCTTGAATGGTATCCATATCATCCATTCGAATGTCATCTTTTACCATTACTACAAATGCACCATAAGCTTTATTTTCAACAATAAGCTTATCTCGATATTTTTTGGCTTCATAATAATCAGGAAAACTACCAATAGAATATTTAAACCAACCTTTATGAAAATCTTCTCTTAAACTATCGCTAAGTCGAAATTTTTTCATAATCATATCTATAGGTACTCTGTTTTTGTGAATAGCAGTAACCTGAACACGGTATGAAATATTATTTGCAACCAAATAACTTTTCAATCCACTGTACTGATAAGTTAAAAAGAGGAATAGAAAAGCTAAAACTAGCCCTATTCTTAATTTAAAACTTCTGCTTAGTATCAATTTTATGATTATTAGTAAAAAATATAGCAAATATAAGAATGTTTGGTTTATTTACAGTTAAATTACAGAATTAGTTACCAACATAAATATGTTAATAATTGATAAAAAATACTTTACTTTCCATAAGGTAAAAAATAGCCCAATCTGAACTCTATCGCATTAACCAAGTGATTATTATCCACCCTGTATTCTGCATCCTCTACGCTATAAGCAGCGTAAAAAGTCCAGCGTTTCCAAAATAACTTTTGGAAACCAAATCTAAACTTTTGGCTATTTAGTGATGATTTCTCTGTATTATTGATTATAAAGTTTTGTTCGCTTGGAGAGGTTCCAAGTATAATTTCAGCAAACACGTAGGTTTCCTGATTATTAAAATACTTTCTTCCATGAAAAGCGTAAGTCCATGAAGTAACATCTGACATATTGGTATAATATGCTCTTGCAGAAATCCAAAAATCTTTAATATACTTGCTATAAGATGCAGTATAAATAGTTACTTTCTTTATAGGTGTTTTACTATTTTCGAAATTCAAATGTCTAAATCCCAACGACAATTCACCTTGATTATTAAGCTTTCTATAAATTTCTGCACCAAATCGGGTTTTCGGGAAAAAATAATCTGGAGAAAAGCTTATTCCAAGATATAAATAGTGTTTTTCATCAATTTTAGGATATGCCTCTACTTCAAATTGGAATCCATTATCATTAATATTTGAACTATCACTTGTAATTTTAATATTTCCACTATAAACCCTTCCTACAAAAGTACCCCAAGATGCTTTGTTCAGATATGAAAACGAATACAATGACCACCTTCGCTTATAAGGTTCATCAAACCATTCATGCTGGTATTCTGCTTGAATTTTATCATTTTGTAAAATAAACCTTTCATCTTCAAGCATTTTCGCAACCTCTTCATTTGCAGAATCTTTTGCCTTAACTATCATCAATTGTTGATAAGAATCATCAATTTTCCCGTTATCAAGGTAAATTTTTGCTTTTTTAAGAGTAAAGGCTTTTTCTTTTGGATGATGTTTTAAACCATAATTACAATAATAAATTGCAGTATCAGAATTTTTATCCCAAATTTCAACATCAATTAAACCTTCTATAGCCTCTTTATAATTAGGCTTTTTTGAAAGAACCTGATGGTAAACAATTCTTGCTGAATCATAATCATTGTCCCATGCATGAGTTCTGGCTATTAGAACTCGGGCATCAGTATAATCACTTTTAGCATTTAAAATTTGATACAACAAAATTCTCGCTGTATCACGCTGACCTTCAAAAGCATATGTTTGAGCAATTTCAAATTTCTTCTCTAGATTTTGAGTTTCCTGAGAAAAAACTTTTGCTTGTAGTAAAAAAATACAAAACAAATAAATTAGAATTTTTCTATTCATAGATTTATTTTTTAGAAACAGTGTTAATGAATTTTACTTTGTCATTAGTAATTTCTTAGCTCTAATAGTTAACTCATTCACACTAAATGGCTTAACCATATAATCATCAGCTCCTAATTCAAAAGCCTTTAAAACAGTTTCTTCCAATCCAATTTTTGAAAGAACCATTATAGGTAGTCTTCTTTTTAATTCATTTTTTATTAGATTAATTAATTCTAGCCCATTAAAAAAAGGCATTAACAAATCTGTGATTACCAAACCAATATCTGGGTCTGACTTAATAATATCAGATGCATCACGACCATTTGTGGCAACAATTACATCATATCCATCACGTTTTAGTTTAAACTCAATGGCTTTCAACATTAATACTTCGTCGTCGCAAACTAAAATTTTCATCTGTTTATATTTTTATTAATTTATCAGATTTAACCCGCCAATTTAAAGTTTTCTTGCTAAAAAAAATCTCTTTATGACTAGCTTTGTCTGTTATATTTTCTTTAAAATGAAAAAATTAAATTATAAAAAATTTGCATTTTTCAATTATATTGTAATTTTAGATAGTTTTCCAAGTGCAAGATTACAATTAACTTCCACATTTGTTATAATATACCCAATATTATCAGCAAATACTTTTTTTACAGCATACTCCTCTATCGTATCAACCTCTTCAATTATCGTTTTCAATCCAAAAAACGCCAATTGTGGGCTAAATTTATGAGCATTGTAACGCAGTTTTTCCCAATCACTTTCTTCGAAGCCTATCTTGATATTTTCAATAAATTCAGGAGCATTTTTAATAAATAAATCTATCATTTCCTGAACAAATGCTTTATCACCATCAGCAAATTCGTATAAATAATCAAGACTTAATTCTTTTTCTAAGTTAAACTTCTTAACAACATTTGCTTTTTCTATTTCGTCAATTGCTTTTAAATATAAACTCAATTTACTTTCCAAAATATTTAAATCTATTGGCTTAAGCAAACAATCATTAAAACCAACTTTATTTAAATTTCCAAAATAATCATCTTCATGATGACCAGTTAAGGCAATTATCGGAATATCTTTTTTTAGTCCGGTAAAATCTGCTCTAATATGCTTAACTGCTTCAATACCATCCATAACAGGCATTTCTATATCCATTAATACGATATCGAAATCCTGATTTTTTAATTCTTCTAATGCTTTCTGACCATTATCACATACTACAAACTCATAGTTAAGTTTTTTCAAAAACCTTTGCAACAAAAGGTAATTAAACATGTAATCCTCTGCTATTAAAACTTTTGGCATAATGCTTTGTAATTTAAATTTATTTTGTAAAAATAGTTAATTTTTCTTTAACTATCAAAAAAATAATAAATTTGAATGATTACTTTTATTTATACATGCACAATATAAATGCCAAAAATACAAAACAATGATATTCAATTATATACAATTTATTATCATTAAAAAATTATTCTAATTTATATCATATTTGTCCTGAAATGAAAATTATTACAGCAAAACTAAAACAATTTTGTCTCAAACTCAAATAATATTTTCAATAACTTTAGGCAAATCCTTCATTGAATAAATTACAAAATTTGCTTTAGGATTTAAATTATTCAAGTTTCTCTCATCGAAAAGTATGGTATTCATACCTGCATCTTTTGCGCCCACAATATCTTTTTCGTACAAATTACCAATCATAACACATTCATTTACATCGCATTTAATTGTATTAGCAATTGTAATAAAAAAATTGGGATCTGGTTTCTCATAACCCAAATCTTTAGAAGAAAAGAAATATGTAAAATATTTTTCTACCCCTACCCTTTTCAGTGCTTTTATCATGGCTGCTGTATTGCTTTGTCCCGCATTGGTAGCAATTACCAACATATATTGCTTTGAAAGTATATTAAGAGCTTCTTCTACATCAGGAATTAATTCAACATGTTCCCAAGTAAACATCGGAGTTTTTAACTCGGGAAAATCACGCATTACAGTATCTCCCCAATCGAATATTAATGTTTTCATTCTGCTATTTTTATTTCATTAATAACATAATAATTTTTCTGCAAGAATTCTAAATGTTTTTCCATCATAAATAGCTCCACAAACCTTATAATCAACTACAAATGCTGCATCAGGGTCTTCTGATTCCAACATTTCTGTAAACTCTTCTTCATTAAGAAACTTAATTTTATCCGGTTTTAATTTGAATATATCGCAAAATACTTCCATTTTAAAATTTTCATTCAAACAACCTTCGTAAATATATATATTTTCTTTTGACTGAAGGACTTCAAAATCTTTGCCTTTATTGTAATAATAAGCTTTACCATCTCTTCTTACTTTTTTAAAAGGGGCTTCGTTTAAAACATCTGTAATCCCATTTATTAAAACTTTTACATAAAAATAGGTCATAAAACTATAATTTAAATATTTCCATGAATTCAGTTTAAAGTCATAAAAACTCGTTAATCCAAAAGATGCAATAACAGATTCATCCTGAATGGAATTAAAATTTTTATTACCAAGAACCAAATTATAGTTAGGACCAATTATTAAATCACTATTTTTTCTTGCACCAGATAAATGAGTAATCCGCGATAAAACAGAATAATTCTCATCTAACAAATACTTTTCTGCTTCAATAGGGCTTATAAATTCATATTCATTGAATTCCCAATGTTTTTCCATGAATTTCATAAAACTTTCATAGAACAAAGTTGGCTCTTCTTCATCAATTGCAATTACCAATTTTGTTTTCAGAAACTTTTGGGCTTTTAAAAATTTCATATATCTATATTGAGATTGCGCTGCAAACGATATTGAAGCAAATAACAATAGTATAATATACTTTTTCATAAGTTGAGTTTTTTAATTAAGCGTCAAAAATAATACGTTTTTCAGATTTATACAAAAAAAATAATAACTGTATTGTTTTTTCAAATTAAACAGCAAAATACAAAAAAAAGATTATAAATTTAATCATCATACTTTGATATATTGATAATTAAACTTAAATTTGCAACTTCTTTTAGAAAAAATGAAAATTCATTAAATCAACGATTTATAAATAAATGGAGGATATCTCAATGTCTAAAGAACAAAATCAAAAGTATGTTTACTATTTCGGCAACAAATCTGCTGATGGTAAAGCAGACATGAAAAATTTATTGGGTGGTAAAGGTGCTAACTTAGCAGAAATGTGCTTGTTAGGCTTACCAGTGCCAGCAGGTTTCACAATTACAACTGAATGCTGTACAGCATATTATGAAAACAATTGCCAATTACCAGCTTCTTTAAACGATGAAGTTTGGTCTTCGATGAAAAAAGTAGAAGAAGCAATGGGAATGAAATATGGTGATGCTGAAAATCCATTATTATTATCTTGTCGTTCAGGTGCCCGCAGTTCAATGCCAGGTATGATGGACACTGTTTTAAATATCGGTTTAAGTTCAACAACTATTCCTGCTTTATTGAAAAAAACCAATAATCCTCGTTTCGTATGGGATTCA
>CAZWRD010000030.1:0-26977 GCA_964636105.1 uncultured Bacteroides sp. | reverse complement strand
TTTTTTGAGGCTTACTACATCCTCATGTATATCCGTAATTATTGCTGTTTTCAATTTTCTTAAGAATTAAATTATTGAAATACTTATACTATCTCAATAATTGTAATTAATATTTATGTTTTGCTACAATTATTAAAAAATAATTAAATATAAACTACTATGATGTGTTTTTATTATCAGCATTTTAAGTAATATTATTAAAAAAAGCGAAAATAAATTGTTATGATTATTATTAATATTCAAAAATTTGATTCCTTTTTAATTAGCTTTTTTTCATTTTCAAAGATACAATAATTTTTAAAAAAAAGTTGAATTATACTACATTATTTTATTTGTATTAAGATTATTGAGGAAAAGATGAAATATTTATAAAAAGCTAAATGTTTGAAATTATTACAAATGTGTTTTTAGTTATAATCTCTATACTTTGGGAAAAATATTAAAAAAGTATAAAGTTTTTATCCAAATTAATACTTTCAAAATTATACTCATTTTTAAATATATTGCCTAAAATTCGATGAGTAATTCTTAATTATGTCAAACTTTTTTTTGTAACAAATACATAATTATTTTGTTAATTTAGGAATTGCAGAATAATGTTATAAATATTTTCTGATATTTTATTTTTTTTGTAATTTAGTATTCGGAAATTATAAAAGAATCGGGTATTTTTAATTAATAACAACATAAACAATTAAATATGTATCATAAAGAGAAGAAAGTTAAAGACATTAAAAAGTTTTATTTTACTGAAACTTCATTTGATAATTTAATGACTAAAAGAATAAGTAAAGTTCTTTTAATTTGTAGTAAATATGATGCCTTTACTTTGGAAGGTGATGGCAGAATTGAAGAACAAATATTTAATGAATATGTATCGTTAAATTTGAGATATCCACCACATTTTATTCAAGTTTCTACAGCAGATGAAGCATTTAAAGTCTTACGCGAAGATAAAATTGATTTGGTAATTTCAATGCTTGATTTGGGAAATATGGATGTTTTTGAATTTGCAAAACAAATCAAATTAAAATATCCAAATAAACCCATTGTTGTTCTAACTCCTTTTTCAAGAGAGGTTTCAATGAAAATGGATAATGGAGATATGAGCTCTATTGATTATGTGTTTTGTTGGCTAGGAAATGCTGATATAATGCTTGCTATCATTAAATTAATAGAAGATAAAATGAATGTGGATCATGATGTTAGCGAAGTTGGTGTACAGAGTCTTTTGTTAGTAGAAGACTCTATTAGATTGTATTCTAGCTATTTACCTAATTTGTATAAATTGATTTTCAAACAATCGCTCAAATTTATGACAGAAGGTTTAAATGAACATCAGAAAATGCTCAGAATGAGAGGAAGACCCAAAATTTTAATGGCAACTAACTACGAGGAGGCAATTGATTTATATGAGAAATATCGTAATAATTTGTTAGGAATCATTTCAGATATACGGTTTAAAGCATATGGCATAATGAACAGAAATGCTGGTTTTCGTTTTTGTGAAATTGTTAGAAATACGGATAAAGACCTTCCTTTTTTGTTGCAATCATCAGAAGCAGAAAATCGTACACGTGCAGAAGAAATGAATGTTGGCTTTATTTATAAAAACTCAAAAGCTTATTCTTATGAATTGAAAAATTTTATACTTGATAATTTTTCATTTGGTGATTTTGTTTTTAGAAATCCATTTTCAAAAGAAGAAATCATGAGAGTTAACGATTTAAAAAATCTTCAAGAAAGCATTTTTGACATACCTGATGATTCTTTCTTTTATCATATAAGTAATAATCATTTTTCCAAATGGTTATATGCAAGAGCTATATTCCCAATAGCTGATATGTTTAAAGTCCTTAGATTTGAGGATTTTAAAAATCTTGATGAAGTTAGAAATTATATTTTTGATGCAATAGCAAGGTATAGAACCAATAGAGGTAGAGGGGTTATTGCTGATTTTTATCGTGATAAATTTGATGAATATCTGATTTTTGCACGTATAGGAAGTGGTTCAATAGGAGGGAAGGCACGAGGTTTGGCATTTATTGATTCATTGCTAAAACGCAATAGAATGGTTGATAAATATGATGATGTAATTATTACGATTCCTCGAACAGTTGTTTTAGGAACAGATGTTTTTGATGAATTTATGGAAGAAAATCATCTTTATGAATTAGCACTTTCCGAAAAATCTAATGATGAATTACTGCAAGTATTTGTAGAATCAAATTTACCAGATAGAATTCTTGGTGATTTATTTAAATTTATTTGTGTTGTGAAAAAACCAATTGCAATACGTTCTTCAAGTTTACTTGAAGATTCACATTACCAGCCATTTGCAGGAATATACTCAACATATATGATTCCTTATATTAATGATACGGATTTGATGGTTGAAAAACTCAGTATTGCAATTAAAAGTGTATATGCTTCTGTATATTATAAAGATAGCAAGGCATATATGACTGCAACAAAAAATGTGATTGATGAAGAAAAAATGGGAATAGTGATGCAAGAAGTTTGCGGACAACCCTATAAGGATAAATTTTATCCTGTAATGTCAGGAGTTGCCCGATCAATAAATTTTTATCCAATTGAACCTGAGAAGCCTGAAGAAGGTATTGTAAATATTGCTTTGGGTTTAGGTAAATACATTGTGGATGGAGGAAATACATTAAGGTTTTCACCAAGTTTTCCGCAAAAAGTTTTGCAACTTTCGTCAACAGAAATGGCTTTACGTGAAACTCAGAAATATTTTTATGCTCTTGATTTAAATAAAGATAGCTTTCAAGCATCTGTTGATGATGGCGTGAATATTCTTAAACTTCCAATTAAGGAAGCTGAAAAAGATAATTCAATAAAAATGATTGCTTCAACTTACGATTTTCAGAGTAATATATTGAGAAATGGAATTCAACACGAAGGTAAAAAATTGATAACTTTCTCAAATATATTAAATTATAATACTTTTCCTTTGGCAGAAATATTAAAAGATGTGTTGGAAATTGCACAAAGAGAAATGAATAAACCAGTTGAAATCGAGTTTGCAGTTAATCTTGATGTACCTAATGATGAACCTTATATTTTCAATCTATTACAAATAAGGCCTATTGTAGATAACGATCAAACTATAAAAGAAGATTTGAATGAAGTTACAAAAGATGAAGCAATTATAATTTGTGATTCTGCATTGGGCAATGGAATTATTGATAATATTTATGATATTATTTATATAAAACCAGATTCGTTTGACCCATCAAAAAGTCAGGCAATGGTTGATGATATTGGAAAACTAAATGATTTGTTTTTGAAAGATGAAAGGCAATATATATTAGTAGGTCCTGGCAGATGGGGTTCAAGTGATCCATGGCTTGGAATTCCTGTAAAATGGCCTCAAATTTCTGCTGCACGTTTAATTGTTGAATCTGGCTTGGAGCATTATAGAATTGACCCATCCCAAGGAACTCATTTTTTTCAAAATCTAACATCATTTAGGGTTGGATATTTTACAATAAATCCATTTATAAACGATGGACATTATGATTTGACGTTTTTATCAGACCAAGAAGCATACTATGAAGATGAATTTATACGACATGTTAGATTTAAAACTCCTTTACTCATAAAAATAGATGGAAAGAAAAATAAAGGTGTTGTTTTAAAACCCTTATAATCAATCTTTATAAAAAAAAATGATTTTTTTTTTAAATTAAGTATTTCACTTAAAAGTTTTTTTTTTAATTTTGAAAAATAATTGGCAAAAAATTATTTTTGTAAAAGAAATAAGTGTAATTTTGCCCTGTTATTTAGGTAACAATGTTATTTTTTTAACAAGTTGGTATAAACTATTTAAACAATTAAAAAATGAACTTAGAAAAAATAATGAACGACCTGGAAAAAAAACACCCAGGTGAAGTAGAGTATCTACAAGCAGTTCGCGAAGTTTTGGAATCTTTAGAGGAAGTAGTAAACGAAAATCCTCAATTTGAAGCAGCTGGTATTATCGACAGATTAGTTGAGCCAGACAGAATTTTAGCTTTCAAGGTGCCATGGGTTGATGATAATGGTAAAGTGCAAGTTAACTTAGGTTACAGAGTTCAGTTCAATAACGCTATTGGACCTTACAAAGGTGGTTTACGTTTCCATCCAAGTGTTAACTTAAGTATTTTAAAATTCTTAGGATTCGAACAAATTTTCAAAAACAGCTTAACTTCTTTACCAATGGGTGGAGGAAAAGGTGGTTCAAACTTTGATCCTAAAGGTAAATCTAACAATGAAGTGATGCGTTTTTGCCAATCATTTATGTTAGAATTATGGAGAATTATCGGACCAGAAACTGACGTTCCTGCTGGTGATATCGGTGTTGGTGGACGCGAAATCGGATTTATGTTCGGTATGTATAAAAAATTAACTATGACTCATGTTGGCGTTCTTACAGGTAAAGGCGTTAATTGGGGTGGAAGTTTGGTTCGTCCTGAAGCTACTGGTTTTGGTGCAGTTTATTTTGCAAAAGAAATGTTAGCTACTAAAGGTGAATCTTTTAAAGGCAAAACAGTTTGTTTATCAGGTTTTGGTAATGTATGCTGGGGTGCAGCTATTAAAGTTACTGAATTAGGTGGTAAAGTTCTTACTATCTCTGGTCCTGATGGATATATCTATGATCCAGATGGTATTTCAGGCGACAAAATTGATTATTTATTAGAATTAAGAGCTTCTAATCAGGATATCGTAAAACCTTACGCTACTGAATATCCTAATGCTCAATTCCACCAAGGAAAACATCCATGGGAAGTTAAATGTGATGTTGCTATTCCTTGTGCTACTCAAAATGAGTTGAATAAAGAAGATGCTTTAAACTTAGTTAAAAACGGTTGTGTTTGTGTAGCTGAAGGTGCTAATATGCCTTCTACTCCAGAAGCTGTTGAAGTTTTCATCGAAAATAAATTATTATTCGGACCTGGTAAAGCTGTAAACGCTGGTGGTGTTGCAACTTCAGGATTGGAAATGTCACAAAATTCAATGAAATACAATTGGTCAGCTAAAGAAGTTGATGAAAAATTACATGATATTATGGTTAACATCCATGCTGCTTGCGTTAAACACGGTAAACAAGCTGATGGCTTTGTAAATTATGTAAAAGGTGCAAATATTGCTGGTTTCTTAAAAGTTGCTAATGCAATGTTAGATCAAGGTATCCTTTAATATCTGATTTTAATAAAAAGAAAAGCTGCTTTTTTTAAGGCAGCTTTTCTTTTTTTAATCCTATCTTATTTTTCTTAATATCATCTTTTTCAGATTGTTAATTTCCTTGATTTTTTTAAGATTTTATAGTATAACTAATACATTGTAAATATAAAACTATTATTCTTAAACGTTTAAATTAATGTAACATTAATTTGTTTCTTCCTTTAATTCTATATTATTTCCTGATTTATATTGTATTGATTTTGTGTTTTTTGCACCAAGATTTTTTAAATTTTCAATCTTATTAATAATATTTCCATTTCCTGTATAAAGTTTTTTATTTGCTTCCTGATAAGTTTTGTTTACTGTTTCAAGTTGATTGCCCAACTTTTTTAAATCTTCAACAAGTCCACAAAATTTATCGTAAAGTTTTCCTCCTTCATTTGCAATTTCTAATGCATTTTGAGTTTGTTTTGCTCTTTTCCAAATTGACTCTATGGTTTTTAATGTTGCAAGTAGGGTAGAAGGACTAACAATAACGACTCTTCTATCCCAAGCAAAATTAAATAATTCTATATCTTTTTCTATTGCAATGCTAAAAGAAGATTCTATTGGCAAAAACATCAATACAAAATCTGGAGAATTAATACCTATTGCATTTGAATAATTTTTTTCACTTAATCCTTTTATATGATTCTTTATCGATTCGATATGAAGTTTTGAAAAATGCTCCTTTTCTTCATTGTTTTCAGCATTTACTAACTTTTCGTATGCATTTAACGAAACTTTCGAATCTATTATAACATGCTTATTGTCTGGAAGTTTCAAAAGCACATCAGGTCTTAATAAGGTGTTTTCATCATTTCTGATTGAAAATTGTGTTTCATATTCTTCCCCTTTTATTAGACCAGAGCGTTCTAATATTCTTTCTAAAACAACTTCACCCCAATTTCCTTGCTTTTTTGTATCACCTTTAAGTGCTTTTGTCAAATTATTAGCTTCTATACTAATTCTACTATTTAGTTCATGTAGCTTTTTTACTTCTTCTCTAAGACTCGTATTATCTTTAACTCCTTGAATCTGAGTTTCATTAATTCTTTGTTCAAATAATTGAATTTTTTCCTTTAATGGATTTAATATTTCTGAAATATTTTTCTGGTTTGCAAAAGTAAAATCCAACGAATTTTGCTTCAATATTTTATTAGCTATATTTTCAAATTCCGACGTTAATCTTTTTTGCATCTCTTCAATTTCCTTTTTTTGCTCAATAAATTGTTTTTCTAAAAAAATATATTCAGTTTCTTTTTTAGCAATACTAATTTGAAGCTTTTCTATTTTTGATTGTAAATCAATAATATATGTCTTTAAATTTGCATTCTCAATTATAATATTCTGTTTTTGTTCGCTTTGAAATTTAGAATTTATCTTTTCGTCTGAAATGATATGATTTAAATTGATGATTTTTTTATTTTTTAGATAATAAATTGTAAAACAGATTATTGAGAAAATAAATCCTGTAAATAAAAGATAATTGTAATAATTCATTTCGTTATTATTTTTATTACAAATTTAAATATTTTTACTGATTTATATTCATAAAACCCATATTCAAAAATAAATTCATATATTTGTTGTTTTCAGATAATTTTGTTTAAACACACACTAACTATTTTATCAATCTTTTTGGTTTTAAAAAGCAAATGCAAGTTTTTTTTAAAAAGCTGATTTTTTGTAAAAAATATTTTTTTTAAAATCATATAAATTAATCTTAATGTTCATAATGAAAAAAATTTTTCTATTTATACTTTTTTCCTTTTTTTGTCAATTAATTTATTCTCAGGTAAATCCACCAAAAGGTGTGTTATATTCTGATACGATTGTTCCTAAAGTTTTTATTACCATTAATCCGGATTCATTGGCATATTTGTATGCAAATGTAGATTCTGAAATAGAGTTTCATGCTACATTTGTTTATAAATCATTGTTAATTAATGATACAGTGAATAATGTCGCATTTAGTTTAAGAGGAAATACTTCATTACAATCTCAAAAGAAATCCTTTAAAATTTCATTTAATTCGTATAATAATGGACGAGATTTTTATGGAATTGAAAAAATGAATTTGAATGGTGAACATAATGACCC
The DNA here is from genome assembly GCA_964636105.1 of uncultured Bacteroides sp. GTDB lineage: Bacteria > Bacteroidota > Bacteroidia > Bacteroidales > JACABE01 > JACABE01. Next base: position 19,648 of record CAZWRD010000030.1, on the reverse strand, counting down.
TTCAATAATTAGATCTAAATTATGTTGGGATTTACATAGAGACTTTCAACTTCCTTCGGCTAGAGCAAATCATGTTGAAGTTTATATAAATAACTCATATTACGGACTCTATATTAATGTTGAACATGTTGACGAAAAATTTATTAAGAAACGATTTGGAAATATTGATGGAAATTTATACAAATGTCTTTATCCAGCTGATTTGGCTTATTTAGGCTCGAACCCAGATTTGTATAAGCTTATTAGCAGTGGTAGAAGAATATATGAACTTAAAAACAATCTTAATACTGATAATTATTCCGATTTGGCTAACTTAATCAGAATTATTAATAATACATCTTCAACCGAATTACACTTACATCTCGATTCTGTTTTCAATACTAATAATTTTATTAAAACCCTATGTGTAGATATACTTACAGGAAATTGGGATGGTTATGCATACAATAAAAACAATTTTTATTTGTATCATAATACTTCAACAAATAAATTCGAGTATATTCCATATGATCTTGATAATACCTTTGGTATCGATTGGTTTAATATAAATTGGACTACTAGGAATATTTACAATTGGTATAAAACATCTGAAAACAGACCTCTGGTATCAAAATTATTACAAAATACAGAATACCGTAAAAGGTTTACTTTTTATATGCGTCAATTATTGATTAATTATTTCAATTCAAGTAAATTATATCCTAAAATTGATTTTATTAAGAACATGATACAAGCATCAGCTTTTGGTGATACTTATAGAACTCTTGACTATAATTGGACAATAACTGATTTTATAAATTCATATTTGTATTCATTAGGTGCGCATGTAAAATTTGGACTAAAACCTTATATTTCAAATAGAAATACTAATGCTTTAAATCAATTAGAAAATACAGATTGTAAACCAATAATTACAAATGTAGTTAATAATTTGCCTAGGGTAAATCAAGATATTATTTTTAATGCTAAAATTGAAGATGAAACCATGAATCCTTCGGTAATCATTAAATATCAAATAAATACATCAAATTTAATTTCGATTAATTTATATGATGATGGACTTCATCATGATTTTTTAGCAGGAGATAAAATTTATGGTAATTCAATAGCTGGATTGCAAGATACCTCTATTATTTATTATCAAATTCAAGCTACAGATTCTTTAAATCAAACTTCAATTTTTCCAAATTTGAGTAATTTGAAAATTAAAATTTCAGGACCAAAAGATTTTTTAATTATCAATGAGTTTATGGCAAGTAATTCTTCATTTTTCTTTGATAATTTTGGTGAATATGAAGATTGGATTGAAGTTTTAAATTATGGACCTAATGATATTTTTTTGGGAGATAAATATTTGTCAGATAATTTTTTGGAACCAACAAAATGGAAAATGCCTGATACAACATTAAATCCTAATCAAATAATCGTTTTTTTTGCTGACAATTCAATGCCACAAGGTGTATTTCATACAAATTTCAAGCTTGATGCCAATGGAGAACAAATTGGAATATTTGATAATTATGCTAATAATTTTTTACCAATAGATACCATTTCTTATTTTTCACAAAACGCAAATATTTCATTTGGAAGATTTCCGGATGCTTCAAGCAATTGGTTTACTATGAATTATCCTACGCCAAATTATTCAAATTTACTTACAGGAATAGCAAAAAATTGGGTAACAAAGGATATTATGATTTATCCAAATCCAGCATCTAGCAATATTATATTAAAAATAGTGAATCCAAATTTGAAACTTAGCAAAATATATTTTTATAATATTTATGGGCAAGAGATTGATATTGTCTCAAATATAAATGAAAATGAATTGAATTATTGTTTTGATAAAAACAAGTTTCTTAGTGGTTTATATCTTTTGAAAGTAGAACTTTTAGAGGGTTCAAAGAAAATTGAAATTAACAAAAAGTTGATAATCAAATAAATAATATTTATTTATTATCGCTTTTACTAATAATTGTATATAGATTGAATAATAACATATAATCTAATCCATTATAATTTCCTCCTATACCTGTAACATCACCCATTTGCATATCTTTTTTATGATGCCATCTATATGATGATGACCAACCACTTCCTTTTGGATTTACTCCGTAATAATAATTATAAGGTCCATTGTAAGGTGCATTATTAAGCTGATTTTTAACCTTCAACATTCTGTCCTCCATTTTCTTACGTTTGTCATGTAGTAGTTCCCATGACAAAATATAAAATGTATCCCAATCTTGTTTCTTTGTTTTAGCATTTATTCCGAAGTATGATGTATTCATTTTAAAAATAAGTCCAATAATTGGAATAGTTGCTCTCCATGAATTACCTACAACTGCTAAAGATGTAATCATTGTAGTATTGTCTGGATTTGGGTTGGGAAAAAATTGTCCAAGTTGAAAGAAAAGTTCCTGAGGATAACGACTAATTTTTTTTAAAATATTATCATAATCTTTATCGAAATAATGAGCAGCTTTCATAAAACCATGGGCATAAAACCAACTTAAACCACCTTCATTTGCTTTAAGTTTATCACCATTCGGACGATATATGTTCCATCTAAAAGTCAGATTTCTACCATATAATCGAGATGAATTTCTGATGTAATTAATCACTTTAATTGCAATTTCTTTTGCAGCAATTTTTTCAAAGGATTCATTTGGCATGCATTTATATACTATTGCCAAGCCATAAAGAAGTCCAATTGCTTCATCCTGACTCATCGCTTTTGGAATAGAATCACATTCAGATACAATATTTACCCAACCAGGATGACCTTGAGGCAAATTACCAAAACTTCCCGGATTTGAATGATTCCAAGTATCTGTAGGTTTTAATCCATTATTGAAATAATCTTTTCTATTCGAAACATTAAGGAAATCACATGGAACACTTTCTCTTACAAAAAAACCATCAAAACTATCTTTTAAGTTTTTAAAAACTATTGATTCTGTTTTATCAAGATAATTAATGTATTGTTTTAAAGCAAGATATAATTCATATTTAGTAGTTGTACTTCTATTGTCGTTATTGTCTGATAATATTTTATATTCGGTCGCAAGCATTCCGATATAATAGCCAAAATAAATCGCATGCTGTCCAAAATTCAGGTCAACAGCATCAAATTCAAATCTATTTCTAATTCCAGCAATTTGACTTTCACCTCTGTTTTCACCAGGTAGTACAAAATATTTTAATCTTTCACGATAGTGCCAATACTTTGCATTATTAAGCGAATCACTTTGAGAAAAAAGATTAATTGAAAAAGTAAATACAATTACTAATAAGAATAGTCTTTTGCTCATTTTTTAACTTAAGTTAATTATAATTCAATCAATTAAGTTCTGCAATAATTGTTTTGCCACCAATAACTTTTTGATTTAAATTGACTTTAATTTTTGCATTTAATGGCAAAAACAAATCAACTCTTGATCCAAATTTTATAAAGCCAAGTTCTTCACCTTGTATAGCTGTATCTCCAACTTTTGAATAACATACAATTCTACGCGCAACAGCACCAGCTATTTGTCTTGTTAAAATTTTAATTCCTTTGGTGTTTTCTACAACAATTGTTGTTCTTTCATTTTCTGTAGATGACTTAGGATGCCATGCAACCAAAAATTTACCTGGATGATACTTGCTAAAAATTACTCTTCCACTAATTGAATACCTATTTACATGCACATCGTTTGGTGACATAAATACAGATATTTGTCGTCTATTTTCTTTAAGAAATTCAGGTTCAAAAACTTCTTCTATAACTACTACTTTTCCATTTGCTGGACACAAGATAAAATTTTCGTTTATATTTATATCAAAAATTGGAACTCTAAAAAATCGAATTATTAATATATATAAAACTGATAGCAAAAAAATAGTTGAATAAATTATGCAGGTGAAGCTGCTTAAAAACATGTTTTCCAAAACTATAATTCCAGCAAAAACTGCAAAAGAAATAATGAGTATTCTATAGCCTTCTTTATGAATTTTCATAAACTTAAAATAATCTGATTAATAAAAGATAAAAAAAAACAAATGGAGCTGCAATCAAAACTGCGTCCAATCTATCCAAAATTCCGCCATGTCCAGGTAATATATTACCAGAATCTTTTATATTTAAACTTCTTTTAAAGAGTGATTCAACCAAATCGCCTAATGATCCGAAAATTACAATTATTATTGACATTCCAATCCATTCATGGGTTGATAGTTCGTGAAAATAAAAAGATAAAATAATTGATGCCAAAATGCTGAATACCAATCCTCCTATACTTCCTTCCCATGATTTTTTTGGTGAAACCCGTTCGAATAGTCTGTTTCTCCCCAATTTTATACCTACTAAATATGCAAACGTATCATTTGTCCATATTAAAATGAAAAATCCTAAAATTAAACCTGTACTGAAAATATTTTTTTCATTTAGGATATTAGTAAAAAGGAGCATAAGTGAAAGAGGAACAGCAATATAAATAACACCTAATAAAGTAATTGCAATATTTTGTATAGGATTTGTTTTATTTCTGAATAATTCAATAATAAAACAGAAAAATATTAATGGTATAAGAAGTGCTAAATATTTATAATCAATCAAATTTGAATTAATTAATGCTGTAATAAAGAACATTGACAAGCTTATAATAATTCCCTGATAATTGATAGGTTTTATTGTATCAGAAGAAACAATACCATAAAATTCAATAATACTTGCTAATAAAAAAAATCCAAATACTGCATAAAAGAAATAAGGATGAATTATTATTGAAAAAACAATCAATAAAACATAAATACTCCCTGTAATAGATCTTGTAGCTAAATTATTTAATTTCATTGATTTTCAGATAAAATTATCTTTGCTTTTAACATATCATCAATTGGAACATGAAGTTCAACTTCTCCGATTAAATATAAAGAATCTTGTTTATTCATTACGAAAGATTCAATATTATTTTCAAGAAGAAGTCCTTTTAAAATTTCAATTTCATACATTTTATTTGATGTATAAAATAATGCCCATTCTTTATCCATAATATTAAAATGATTGATCATCAATTAAAAAAAGATATAATTCCTTTGGACCAAAAGAACCAATAATTTTAGTGCTTTCAATATCATAATTATTACTTGGACCCGTAATTATAGAAATCATAGAAGGTAATAAAGGATATTTGATACGGATATCTTTTAATGCATTTTTGATATCAGATACCAATTGTGAAGTATAAGCAACAACAATATGTTTATCAGGATAAAAATTCATTTTTCTACCCGACATCTGCTTTGAAGAAACCATAATACTTCCTGTTCTAGCAATTAGATATTCACATTTGGTAACTCCAATTTTTTGTTGAATAAACAATTGAATATCAGAAGAAAACTTTATTCTACTAAGTTCTAAAAGTTCTTTTAAATCTTCATCAATGCAAAAAATATTTTCCCATTTTTTTTGTGTAGCCAAATAATGAAAATTATTTAAAAATTCTTTTTCATCAGCACAATAAATAAAACTACCTTTTGATTCATTAAAAGCTTCAGCAAATATAATGTCTAAGGAGTCAGTATTCGAGTTAAATACAGATGATTCAAAATCGATATTTTGATATGGATTATCTGATTTGTCTATGATTGCATCTCTGATTTTCTTTAAAACTTTTTCCCTATTAGTGCTTTCTTTCATTAAATTTTATAGATTTGTTAAAGAATTATTTTTGAGCTTCCTCGTTTGCTTTATTTTCAGCTAATGCAGGTGCTTCTGAATTTTCTTTATCAGATTTAGTAGTGATAGGAATACTTGGTATATTTCTATAAAGCATATCCATATCTTTGTCTTTATCATATGGTCTTTTACCAAAAATTAATTCCAAATCTTCTCTGAAAATCACTTCTTTATCAATTAAAACTTGTGCTAAATTATCTAATTTATCTCTATTTTCACTTAGTAATTTTATTGCTCTTTGATAGGCAGTTTCTATTAAATTACTAATTTCAAAATCAATCTTTTCAGCTGTTTTTTCACTAAAAGGTTTTGAAAATGAGTATTCTGATTGACCAGTTGAATCATAATAACTCACATTTCCGATTTTTTCATTTAACCCGAAATAAGCAACCATTGCATATGCTTGTTTTGTTACTTTCTCTAAATCATTTAATGCACCTGTAGAAATTCTTCCAAAGGCAATATGTTCGGCAGCTCTACCACCTAAAGTTGCAGTTATTTCATCTAACATTTGTTCAGATGTTGTAATTTGACGCTCTTCAGGTAAATACCAAGCTGCACCTAAAGCTTTTCCTCTTGGAACTATAGTTACTTTAACAAGAGGGTGAGCATGCTCAAGCAACCAACTAATTGATGCATGTCCTGCTTCATGAAAAGCAATTACTTTTTTCTCGTCTAATGAAATTATCTTATTTCTTTTCTCTAAACCGCCAACAATTCTATCAATAGCATCAAGAAAATCCTGTTTTTCAATCAATTTCTTTCCTTTTCTTGCAGCTATTAGCGCTGATTCATTACATACATTTGCAATATCAGCTCCAGAAAAACCAGGTGTTTGCTTTGCAAGAAAATCTACAACAATTTCCTTATCATATTTCAAATTACGCATATGCACAGTGAAAATTGCTTTACGCTCTTCCAAATCAGGTAGTTCAACATATATTTGGCGATCAAACCTACCTGCACGCATTAATGCTTTATCCAATATATCAGCACGATTTGTTGCTGCCAAAATAATTACACCAGCATTTGTTGCAAAACCATCCATTTCTGTAAGAAGTTGGTTTAATGTATTTTCACGTTCATCATTACCACCTGTTACTGCATTTTTACCTCTAGCACGTCCAATCGCATCAATTTCATCTATAAAGATTATACATGGTGCTTTTTCTTTTGCTTGTTTAAATAAATCTCTCACCCTTGATGCACCAACTCCTACAAACATTTCCACAAAATCTGACCCAGATATAGAAAAGAAAGGAACTTTAGCTTCACCTGCTACAGCTTTTGCTAAAAGTGTTTTTCCTGTTCCTGGAGGACCAACTAATAAGGCACCTTTGGGTATTTTCCCACCTAATTCAGTGTATTTTATTGGATTTTTCAAAAAATCAACAATCTCAATAATTTCAGTTTTTGCTTCTTCTAATCCAGCTACATCATGAAAATTTATTGTAACACTTGTGTCTTTATCAAATAATTGTGCTTTCGATTTACCAATATTAAAAATTTGACCTCCACCTGCACCACCTCTGCCCATCATTCTCATAATAACTAGCCACAAAACAAGTAAAATCAGAAATGGCCATATAAAACTAAATATCTCACTTCCCCAATCTCTTCTGCTTTCTGAAATTAATGGAATAGAATCTCTATTCATTATTTGTTGCTTCTCAAAATCAGTTTTATTGATTGTATCTTGAAACTTGATTTTTTCTTGTATTTCTTTCAAGTCAATTTGAAAGGTTTCTAATGTGATAAATTTATAAATATAAAAAGTTTCACCATTAAAACTACTTGTAAAGCCCTCTGGTTTAATATTTTTGTATGTGGTGTCATTAGCAACACTTTCTTTTTTAATGTAAACTTCAGCCGATTCTTTATTTATAATTGCTATTTTTTCAACATCTTTTTTTGCAATCATTTTTGTTAATTGATTCCAAGTAACTGTTTTGTCAGTTTCTTTAAAAGATTTTCCGCCAGTAAATTGCAAACCAATAAATGCCAAAGCTAATATTCCATAAACCCAATAAATGTTGAATTTTGGCTTGTTTGGTAAATTGAATTTCCCTTTTGGAGAATTAGTTTTCTCTTTTTCTGTTTTTTTATAGTTATCGTCCATTTAATGTTTTTATTTTCAAATGTTTAATCAAATTAATATTAAAGATTATTATTTTAAGATATATCTTCAAGTATAGTAACATCGCCATCAGCCCAAAGTTCTTCCAATTTGTAAAAATCTCTTTTTTCTTTTTGAAAGATATGAACAATAATATCGACATAATCTAATAAAATCCATTCAGAATTTAAAAAACCTTCTTTATGCCAAACATGTTGCCCAACTGCTTTGAATACTTCATCCTGAACAGAGTCTGCAATTGAATCAATATGTGTACTTGAAGTCCCATGACAGACAATAAAATAATCAAACATACAATTATGAAGCCCGCTTAAATTCAAGATACTAATGTCTTTTCCTTTCTTTTCCTGAATTCCTTTTACAATTATATCAGCTAACATAGCCGATGTAGTCTTTATTTTCTTTTTTGCCATTTAAGATTTCTTATAACATGCAAAAATAAAAAAAAATAACGAGTGAGAATAATAGAAATTGAGTTTATTTGCTTATTTTTGAATTTTTATGATATAATACTTAATAAAATGATTTTTAAAGAAAACAAAATTATTCAATTTGAAAAAATAAACTCAACAAATGATTATGCTTCAAAAGTTTTATTAGAAAAAAGCATTGGAGAAGGTAGCATTATTTGGGCTTTAAATCAAACTGAAGGTAAGGGACAAAAGGGAAATAAGTGGGAAAGTGAAATATCTAAAAACTTGACTTTTAGTATTGTTTTAAAACCTAATAAGATTTTGCCCGTAAAGCAATTTTATTTAAATATGGCAGTATCTTTAAGTTTAGTTGATTTTTTAAAATCAATATTAACTAATCAAAATATATATATTAAATGGCCAAATGATATTTATGTAGATAACAAAAAAATTGCAGGTATACTAATTGAAAATCAGATCATTGCTAATGAAATCGAAAATTCGATAATAGGTATTGGATTAAATGTAAATCAATATAAATTTTCAGAAAATATTCCAAACCCAACATCATTGAAAATCTTGAAATCATTTGATTTTGAATTGAATACTTTATTAGTTGATTTTTTAAATTTTATAGAAAATCGCATACAACAATTGTATAATTTTGAATTTGATAGTCTTAAATCAAATTATAGAACTTCATTATTGTATTTTGGTGAATTGAAACAATTTAAATATAAAAATGAAATTATTTATGCTAGAATTATTGATATTAATACATATGGAAAATTAATCTTACAAACTGAAAATCAAATAGTAGTTGAATGTGATTTAAAGGAAGTTGAATTTATTCTTAGCTAAATTATTTTATCATTAGTAATTGGAAATAATTAATTAATTCATTAAATTTGCAAAAAAAATATTTACCAGCTATGGATGACGGTCCGGAGAAATATTACTATTCATCAACCTTGATTTAAGGGACTGTTTTATTTGTACAGCCTTTATTATCAATAAAATAAGGCATGTACAATGACATCACAAACTACTTTTTATTTTAGTCGGATTTTAGGAAATATCATCAAAGATGATGAAGGATATGAAATTGGTAAGCTTACAGATATAATTATTGATTTTTCTTCAAAAAACACAGAAGATGAACCTAATAGACCAAAAGTAATTGGCGTTAGAGTACGTAATGAAGACAGAGATGAATTATCATTTTCAATACTCAGATTTGAAATAAAAAAAATAAATAAAAATTTCGAAATCAGTTGTTTAATTGATATTGAAATTCCTGAAGAAGAAATGAATAATCATTTCTTTTTGAAGCAAAATATATTAAATAAACAAATTGTTGATTTGAATGGGAAAAAACTTGAAAAAGTTAATGATATTAGGATGGTTTCTATTGCAGAAAATGCATTTGTAATAGCTGTTGATGTTGGCTTTGAAGGTTTTTTAAGAAAATATAAATTAGCAAAACCACTAAGTTTATTTTTTAGATTATTCCGAATTAAACTCCCTTCAAAATTTATATTATGGGATGATGTAGAAACAATTGATTTTAGAAATTATAACATAAAATTATCAAAAGTTTATTCAAAACTCCATACATTACATCCTTCTGATTTAGCTGATATAATTGAAGATTTGGGTAAAACATCTGGATCTGCTATTTTTTCAAGTCTTGATGATGAAAAAGCTGCTGATGTTTTGGAAGAACTTGAAACTAAAGCTCAAATTCAAATAATTGAGAATTTAAGTATTGAGAAAGCTGCAGATGTTTTGGAAAAAATGCCAGCAAACGAAGCTGCCGATATTATTGAAGAATTAGAAGAAGAAAAAGCTGAAAAATTGCTTAAAGAAATGGAATCTGATGCTTCACAGGATATTAGAGAATTACTTGAATATCCAGATAATGTGGTAGGAAGTATTATGACAACCGAATTTCTTTCTTTTCAAAAAAATGCAAGTATTGAAGATGTTTTGTTAACATTCAGAAAAGAAAAGCCTGATGTTGAATCTCTTTATAATATTTTTGTTACAGGCATAAATGATAAATTAATTGCAACAGTTGCATTAAGGGATTTATTAATTTCAGATCCAGCAACTCCATTAACAACAATAATGAACAAGAACCCAATATTTATGTTTGATTACGACAAAATTGATAGTCTTGCAGAAATGGTTTCAAAATATAATTTATTGGCTATTCCTGTAACTGATAAAAATAAATCTTTACTTGGAATGATAATTATTGATGATATTGTTGAAGATCTTGTAAATGAAAGACGTACTAATAAAAAATAGCATTAAATAGAAATTGTAGATGGAGAAATATTATGACGTAATTATTGTTGGTGCTGGTCCTGCTGGGTGCAGTTGTGCAATTAATCTAGCTTCAAGCAATCTAAAAATAGCCGTTATTGATAAAAGTATTTTCCCTAGAGATAAAATTTGTGGTGGTGGCTTAAGTGACAGATCTATTAATACTTTGAAAAGAATGCCAGATGGAATATATACTGACTTTCTAAGAGAAGTTGATAAAGTTGATTCAAAGGGTGCAAGAATATTTTCTCCTAATCAAAACTATTTTGATGTAATTCCTATTGATTCGAGTACTAATGGATTTATATGTAAACGAAAGGACTTTGATAATTTCCTATTTAATAAACTAAAATCATATCCCAATATTGAAATTATAAATGCCGAAATTATTGATGTAAAAATTCTTACTGAAAAAGTTTTATTATATACTGGTAATGAATCGTTTTCAGCAAAAATAATTATTGGAGCAGATGGTGCAAATTCTATTATTTCTAAGAAAATCACTGAAAATTTTAATATAAAAAGAAATAGATTGATAGCAATCAGAACGATTTATAAAAATATATCGGGTTTTGATGATAAAAATTTGGCTGAATTACATTTTTTAAAAGAAATAATACCAGGTTATTTTTGGATTTTTCCTTTAGGAAATAATGAATATAATGTTGGAATTGGGTCTTCAAAAGTTTTATTAAAAAGAAATAATATTATTTTAAAAAAACTATTCAACCAAATAATTGCCTCAAATCCAATGATTTCTGAAAGATTTAGAAATGCTCAAATTTTGAGTAGGGTAGAAGCTGATAGTTTGCCAATAGGAGGGGAGAAAACACAGATTTATGGAAATCGGTTTTTACTTATTGGAGATGCAGCTTGTTTGGTCGATCCTTTTACAGGAGAAGGTATTGGTAATGCGTTACTTAGTGGCGAAATTGCATCAAAGGTAATAAAAAGTTGTTTCCTGAAAAATAATTTTTCTGAAAATGAACTATCTAATTATGAAAGTCTTATAAAAAAAAGATTACAAAGTGAATTTAAAATTCATAGAGCAATGTTTTATGTAACAAAAAACCAAAGGTTTATTAATTTTTTAATGAATAAAGCAAATACAAATAAATATTTTCAAAAAATAATTCAGGAAATGATTAAAAAAAATCAAAGAAAATGGTTACTTTTTAATCCTTTTTTTTATTTAAAATTAATTTTTAATAAATAATATATGCTTTGTATCAGAAGAAAAAATACCAATCCTTTTTTTAATTTAGCCGCAGAAGAATATGTGTTGAAAAACATTGAAGATGATTGTTTTATGCTTTGGCGAAACGAACCATGTATAGTTGTTGGAAAACATCAAAATACGCTGGCTGAAATTAATGTTGATTACATTAAAGAGAATAATATTCCTGTTGTAAGAAGATTATCTGGTGGTGGAGCGGTTTTTCACGATTTAGGAAATATTAATTTTACGTTTATAAAGAAAGATGAAAATGAAAATTTAATTAATTTCAGAAAATTTACTGAACCAATTTTAGAGGTCCTTAAAATATTGAATATAGAAGCAAAATTTGAAGGAAGAAATGATTTGACTATTGATGGGAAAAAGTTTTCAGGAAATGCTGAACATGTATGGAAAAACAAAGTTTTGCATCATGGAACTTTATTATTTTCATCTCAAATACATGATTTATCGGCTGCTTTAAAAGTTGATCCTATGAAATTTACAGATAAAGCTGTTAAATCTGTCAGAAGTAGAGTTACAAATATAAGCGAACATCTTGAAAATTATATGAATGTAATGGATTTTTATGAGTTTATTATTAATCACATAATTACCACTCATTCAGATATTAAGCTTTATGAATTTAATGACAATGATATTTCAAAAATTAATCAATTAGTTGAATCTAAATATAATACATGGGAATGGAATTTTGGTTATTCTCCAAAATATAATTTTAATAAAAAATCAAAAACTGCTGCTGGTAATATTGAAATTAATATGGATGTCGTCAACGGTATAATTAAGGAGATTAAAATTTATGGAGATTTTTTCAATAAATCAGAAATTGAAGAATTAGAAAATACATTTAAAGATTTACCTCATAGTTTTTCTGTTTTAAAAAACAATTTATCAAAAATTAAAATTGGAGACTATATTAACAATATTCAAACAGATGAATTTATTGATTTATTATTTTAATTAAGATCCATATAATCAATGATTTAGATATTATTTATTTGTCTCATAATTTATATTATGTTAAATAGAAAATATATAATAAAAGGAGCTTATGCTCCTTTTATTATATCTAAAAACTATTTTTTCAGATCTGCTATTTTTTGATTTACAACTTTAAGTTTATCTAATAAATTCAATCTAATGTATATATCTTTTAAAGTAGTAAGTACCACAGCATCTTTAGGTTGCATTTCAGAAGCTTTTTCTAGGTATGGCATAGCTTTATTTAATTGTTCTTCAGATTGTTTCTTTAAAACATCATAACCTTTATCGCCTAAAGGTAACGCATTTGCTTTCTCTAAAATTGACACAGCATTGTTTACATGTAATGCACCTAAATTATAAATTGCATCAAAAAAATCAGATTTAATTTCAATAGCTTTTAAATAACTTTTTTCAGCATTAATAATATCACCCATTTTTTCATAATTAGTACCTACTGCAAAATGAATTGTGTGATTATTTGGATCTTTTAAAACTGCTGCATTTAATGCATTTTGTGCTTTTACTGCATTTCCTGTATAAAGGAAAATATTCGCTTCAGCAATTATTAAATCAAAATTATCAGGAAATCTTTTTCTTCCTTTTTCAATAATTTTAACAGCTTTAATAGTATCATTCTCAGTTTTGTATATATTAGCTAACGAAGAATAAATTGATGGTTGATCATAATTTAATGCTACCAAAGAATTAAAATGTTCTTTAGCTTTAGCTTTAAAACCTCCTAATTCGGCACAAAGAGCTGCATTAAAAATTGCTGAAGTATCTTTTCTTCCATAAGCAGTATTGATTTTTACTGTTTTTTCAAAAAAGTCAATTGCATCTTTAAACTCTTTTTTATTGAAAGATTCAACTCCTTTCATATAGTATTGATCTGAGCATGAAAACAATCCAATCATATTATCTTGTTCAAATTCTTTTTCTGTATCCATTTCTATAGATTTTTGAAAAGCATCATATGCAATTTGTAATGCATTTGGTTCAAGTTTTTGATATTCTGGATTAGTGGTTGAAGCAATTTTTACATAAATTCTACCTCTATAACTCCATGTTTTAGATTCATTCATTGTTTTTTCGTGTATAGTAGCAGCATCAATATTTTCTTTAGCTTTATCTAATCTATTATTTTTATTATAGCTAATAGCTGATTGAAGTTTAACACTTTGCGCATTTATCACTGTGTAAATTACTAACAGAGATAATGATAAAATTAGTTTTTTCATTTTTTTTATTATTTATTAGTTTTTATAAATCAATTAAATGCAAAATTAATATGCTTTTTTTAAATAATTGCAAATTTAATGCCAAATATTTAATTTTTATTCATCATCTTTAGGTAAAATTTCATTTGTTGTATCATCAATACCAATGCTATCACCTACAATATCTGAATCAGAATGAATTTGGATATGTCTTTCTCCTTCAATATCAATTATTTCTGTGTTTTCAATTTCTTCAGATTCTTCAGATTCATCATTAATAACTTTTGCAACTGCTGCAATGGCATCATTTTCTTTTAAGTTAATCAATCTTACACCTTGGGTAGCTCTTCCCATTACTCTTAATTCTGCTACAGCAAGCCTAATAATTATTCCAGATTTATTAATAATCATCAAATCATCATTATCTTGAACATTTTTTATTGCAATTAAGTTACCGGTTTTTTCTGTAATATTTATTGTTTTAACACCTTTTCCTCCACGGTTGGTTTCTCTGTAGTCTTCTAAACTTGAACGTTTACCATAACCATTTTCAGATACAACTAATATATTATCCTGTTCTCCATCAACACAAATCATTCCGATAACTTCATCATTATCATTTGCAGGAGTAATTCCTTTAACACCTGAAGCATTTCTTCCCATTGGCCTAACTTTAGCCTCATTGAATCTGATAGCTTTACCTGATTTTAATGCAAGCATTACTTCATTGGATCCATTGGTTAATCTTACTTCTAATAATTGATCATCTTCACGTATATTTATAGCATTTATTCCATTTTGTCGTGGACGTGAATACGCTTCAACTGAAGTTTTCTTAATAATACCTTTTTTCGTACAAAGAATAATAAAATTATTATTTATATATTCTTCATCTTTAAGGTTTTTAATATTAATATATGCTCTTACTTTATCATCTCTATCAATATTTATAAGATTTTGAATAGCTCTGCCTTTAGATGTTTTTGCACCTTCAGGAATCTCGAATACCCTCATCCAGAAGCATCTACCTTTTTCAGTAAAGAAAAGCATATAATTATGCATAGAGGCAATAAAAAGGTGCTCTAAAAAGTCTTCATCTCTTGAATCTGAACCTTTTGAACCACGGCCTCCCCTATTTTGTCTTCTGTATTCCGACAATGGCGTCCTTTTTATATAACCTAAATGAGAAATTGTAATTACAACATCCTCATCAGCAATGGTATCCTCTATTCTAAAATCAGATGCTGCATATTCAATTTCGGTTTTGGCTTTATCTCCATATTTTTCTTTTATTTCAATAAGTTCATTTTTAATGATTTCCATTCTTAAACCTTCATCAGCAAGCACTAGTTGATAATATTCAATCATTTTTAATAATTGATCATATTCTTCTTTAAGTTTATCACGTTCAAGACCGGTTAAACTCCTTAAACGCATATCAACTATTGCACGGGCTTGAATATCAGATAATCCGAATTTTTCCATTAAACCAGTACGTGCTTCGTCAACTGTTTTTGAAGCTCTGATTATTGCGATTACTTCATCAATATGATCTAAAGCAATTAACAAACCTTCAAGTATATGTGCTCTTTTTTGAGCTTCGTTTAATTCAAATTGGGTTCTGCGAACAACTACATCATGCCTATGTTCTACAAAATATTTTATTATATCTTTAAGATTAAGCATCATAGGTCTTCCTTTGACCAGTGCAATATTATTTACACTAAATGAAGATTGTAATGCGGTATATTGATATAATTTATTGAGAACAACATTAGTTATAGCATCTTTTTTTATTTCATAAACAATGCGCATCCCAGTTCTATCTGATTCGTCTCGTATATCGCTAATACCTTCAATTTTCTTTTCATTAACCAAATCAGCAGTTTTTTTTATCATTTCTGCTTTATTAACTTGATATGGTATAGCTGTTACAATAATTTTTTCCTTTCCATTATCTTCATTTTCAATATTAGCAACACCTCTGATAACTATACGCCCCCTACCTGTTTCGTAAGCATCTCTAACACCTTCATATCCATATATAACACCACCTGTAGGGAAATCAGGTGCTTTTATAAATTTCATAAGTTCAGTTATGGTAACATCATGATTATCAATATATGCAATGACACCATCAATAACCTCAGAAAGATTATGTGGAGGCATATTTGTAGCCATCCCAACTGCAATGCCCGAAGTTCCATTAATTAATAATTGAGGAATTCTAGATGGTAAAACTGTAGGTTCTTTAAGCGAATCATCAAAATTTAATTTAAAATCTACAGTATCTTTATCAATATCACTTAAAGCTTCTTCTGCAATTTTTTGTAATCTAGCTTCTGTATAACGCATTGCTGCTGGAGGGTCTTGATCTATTGAACCAAAATTTCCTTGTCCATCTATCATAGGATAACGAAGAGACCAATCTTGAGCCATACGAACCATAGCATCATAAACAGAAGTATCACCATGTGGATGGTATTTACCTAAAACTTCCCCTACTATTCTGGCAGATTTTTTATATGATCGATTTGATAAAATACCCAAATCGTACATTGCAAACAAAATTCTTCTATGAACGGGTTTTAAACCGTCTCTTACATCAGGTAAGGCTCTTGAAACAATCACTGACATTGAATAATCAATGTATGAGGATTTCATCTGATTTTCTATATTTACCTTAATTATTTTTTCACCTTCGTTCATTAGTGTATCCATAAATCTCTAAATAACAAGTATTTGTATTATTAGTCAAAACTTTACGAAATTACAAAAATTGAGTGATATAAACAAATAATTAAATGGCTTAATACTAACATTGTTGTGTTAATAAAAATAAGCTTTAAAGTAGTTAAGTATTATATTTGTAACTAATTTTGATTGATTTAAATAATTAATACAGATATTTACGTAAATTATTAAAAATAAAACTTTTAATTGCGTTATTTGTTTATTTTTTATTACAAACTATATTATATAAACTGTAAATGGAAGCAAAATTTTCACAAAGAGTTAAAGATGTATTGGCATTCAGTCGCGAAGAAGCAATGCGATTAGGAAATGATTATATTGGGATAGAGCATCTTATGCTTGGTATAATAAGAGATGGAGAGGGTATTGCAGTTCAAATTTTATCTTATCTAGAAATAAACTTGGGCGAATTGAAAAAATCTATAGAGCAAGCTATTGGTAAAAATTCATCTAAATCAATAAAAGATTCTGCAAATATTCCATTGGTAAAACAAGCAGAAAAAGCATTAAAAATCACATATTTAGAAGCAAAACTTCATAAAAGTGAAATTATAGGAACAGAACATCTTCTTTTAGCAATATTAAAAGATGAAGAAAACATAGTAACAAAAATTTTAAGTACTTCAGGGATTAATTATAGTGCTGTAAAGGATCAAATGAGTAATATCCAAAATGTAAAGGATGATGATATTAGATTTAATCCTAAAAGTGAAATGCCAGGTGGTTTTTCAGATGATTCTGATGATGAAGATAAATCATTAAGCAATACACCTAAAAAATTATCAGATTCAAAATCAAAAACACCTGTTTTAGATAATTTTGGGAGAGATCTTACTAAAGCTGCGGAAGAAAATAAATTAGATCCTATAGTTGGTCGAAGCAAAGAATTAGAACGTATTGCACAAATTTTATCCCGAAGAAAAAAAAATAATCCCATTTTAATTGGAGAACCAGGAGTTGGTAAATCTGCAATTGCTGAAGGTTTGGCATTAAGAATAATACAACGAAAAGTTAGCAGAGCTTTGTTTAACAAGCGATTGGTAACACTTGATTTGGCATCGTTAGTTGCAGGCACCAAATATAGAGGACAGTTTGAAGAACGAATGAAGGCTGTATTAAATGAATTGGAAAAAAATCCAGATATTATACTTTTTATTGATGAGATTCATACAATAGTGGGAGCAGGAAATGCATCAGGTTCGCTTGATGCATCAAATATGTTTAAACCTGCTTTAGCTAGAGGTGAAATTCAATGTATTGGAGCTACAACTTTAGATGAATATCGTCAATATATTGAAAAAGATGGTGCATTGGAACGTCGATTTCAAAAAGTTTTGGTTGATGCAACTTCACCTGAAGAAACAATCGAAATTTTAAATAATATTAAAATAAAATATGAGGATCATCATTTAGTAAATTATTCTGACGAGGCTATCAAAGCTTGTGTTTATCTTACAAATAGATATATGACAGATAGATATCTTCCAGATAAAGCAATTGATGCATTAGATGAAGCAGGTTCAAGAGTTCATATAACAAATATAAATGTTCCTGTAGAAATTATTGATTTTGAAAATCAGATTGAAGAAACTAAAACACAAAAGAATAAAGCAATAAAGAGTCAGAAATATGAAGAAGCTGCAAAATTTAGAGATATTGAAAGACAATTGGCTGAAAAACTAGAATTTGCAAAAAAGAAATGGGAAAATGACTCTCAGGTACATAGAGAAACTGTAAGTGAAGAAAATGTAGCAGAAGTAGTTGCAATGATGACTGGTGTACCTGTTCAACGTATTGCACAAAATGAAGGAGAGCGTTTGATTAAAATGGAAACCGAACTTGAAGGAACTGTTATTGGTCAAAATGAAGCTATTAAAAAAGTTGTAAAAGCTATTAGAAGAAATAGAGCTGGTTTAAAAGATCCAAATAAACCAATTGGTACTTTTATTTTTCTGGGTCCTACAGGTGTAGGAAAAACCTATCTTGCTAAGGTTTTATCAAAATATCTTTTTGATACTGAAAATGCACTAATTCGTATTGATATGAGTGAATATATGGAGAAATTTGCTGTTTCTAGGCTTATAGGTGCACCTCCTGGATATGTTGGATATGAGGAAGGTGGACAATTGACGGAAAAAGTGAGAAGAAAACCTTATTCAATTGTCTTATTAGACGAAATTGAAAAAGCTCATCCAGATGTATTTCATCTTCTTTTGCAGGTTTTAGATGATGGTGTTCTTACCGATAGTTTAGGACGAAAAGTTGATTTTAAGAATACAATTATTATAATGACTTCTAATATTGGTTCGCGTCAGTTAAAAGATTTTGGACAAGGTGTTGGTTTTAATACTAATGCAAGATCTTCAGGAAAAGCAACATATGCGCAAGGAGTTATTGAAAATGCATTAAAGAAATCATTTGCACCTGAGTTTTTAAATAGGATTGATGATATTATCATTTTCGAACAACTTGAAAAAGAAGATATTCATAAGATTATTGATATTGAACTTAAACAAGTATATAGTAGAATAGAGAAATTAGGCTATAAACTTGAACTTTCTCTTAAAGCGAAAGATTTTATTGCAGAAAAGGGTTGGGATTCTCAATTTGGCGCAAGACCTTTAAAACGAGCTATACAACGTTATATTGAGGATGTAGTTGCTGAGGAAATCATTAAAACTAAACTTAAAGAAAATGATATTCTTAAAGTTGATTTTGATGATGAAAAGCAAGATGTTTTTGTAAAAGTATTAAAAAAAAAAAAAAAGAGGCTGTCTAAAAAGTAGGCAGCCTTCTTTTTTTTTGGTTATTTCACTAAATTTTGCTAATTTAGCGTTGAAAATCAACAAC